>CAZIAF010000090.1:0-8039 GCA_964537625.1 uncultured Candidatus Bathyarchaeia archaeon | reverse complement strand
TCTTTGGAGACTGGTTTACCGCGGAGGATGCTTTGAATCTTGGATTAGTAAACAAACTCTTTCCTGAAGATACTTTGGTTGCTGATGTGATTTCTCTTGCGGAAAGTTTAGCGTTGAAGCCTCCTGAGGCTTTGAGGAATACGAAGATGTTGATGAAACGCTTTTACTCTGAGATGTTCGGAAAATATAAGTCTGAAGAGTGGGAGGTTTTTAAGAGGATGCAAAAGTCTCCAGAGGCTCAGGAGGCTTTTCAAGCTTTCCTTGAACGTAGAAAACCAGATTTCTCAAGATTCTCATAGCCTTAGAATGTGTTAGTAGGTAATTGTATCTTAGAACTTGAATCATGCGCGTACAAGCGTAGCGATGCATGTGTTCATTTCATGAAGTATGCTGCAATCACAGCCGATAGGGAGATGATCCCTACATATGTGAAGCTTGCTTGGAACCCCATCGAATCTGCTAAGTACCCAATTATGACTGGCGAAAATGAACCCAACGTGAAGGCGAGTGTATAATATATACCATAGATTATGTCGCGGTTTTCGGGTAGTGTAGCTTCAGCCACGAATGCTTGAATCACGCCCCCTATTCCTTGACAGAAGAAGCCGAGTGGCACGAGTACAAGGAGAAGACTAAGGTAGTTGTCGCTGTAGGGAAGCAGGTACCAGAAGAACGCTGCTAGCCCCATAGCTAGCATCACTATTTTTCTCCTCTCGAATCTATCTGAAAGATATCCCCAGACGTATGGTGAAGGTAATCCTGCACCTAAGAATGCTGTGAAGAGAAATCCTGCTTCTAGGGGAGTTAAGCCAACCTTAATCAGAAATGACGGTATGAAGTCAGATGCTCCTATCCTGAAGGCCATGATCATTTCTACGATCATTACTATCAAAACCACCTTGTTCTTCAGGACTGTGGTCACTCCCTTAGACATTATTTTGAAGCTTGATATGCCTGACCATTTCTCTGGTCGTTTTTTCTCCGCAATGAATAGAAACAAACCTCCAACAACGAGTCCAGGTATCGTGAATAATAGGGCGGTTGACCTCCATCCAAGTGTCATTAGGAGGAGACTTCCGATGAAGGGGGTGAGAAACCTGCCTAGTGATGCTATCACCAGGTTGATCCCTAGAGCCTTTCCGAGCTGGTTTTTGGGGAATGTATCCGCAATGTAGGACGATCCGGTGGGGTGCTGGGGGCTTGAGCCTATCCCTGCCAGAGATCGGCTGAGTAGAATTTGATTAAAGTTTTGAGAGAATATCATGAAAGAGTTGGCAATCGATTGCCAGATCAACCCGAAACCGAGCAGGTACTTTCTTCTAAAAAAACGTCCCAGGAAACCCATGAGGAGCTGAAGTAAGCCGCTCGATAGTCTGTACCCCATGGATATTAAGCCGATAAGGCCATAGGATAGCCCAAATTCAGAGAGTAGCAGAGGATACACTATGGGTAAAAGGCTCTCATATGCGTGGTTTAACGCGTGGGAGATTGATACTAGGATGAAGCCAGAATCTAGAAACCTGCTCCTTTTTTCCACTAGAATCCTAGTAGATGCACGACAGTATAATATAATATATTCGAAGGTTAGCGAGTCGGGATGTTTTCCGTTGGCGCGGGTGACTAAAGTATAGCCTTACATAATCATTAACTTTTAACCGGTAGAGACATGTAGAAAATTAGGTCATCGCCAGATGTCGCTGAAATATTCAGGGAGAACTCCATCAAGGAGCTGGAAAAAACCTAGAAATCTTATCTTATTAGCTAGACTACGGTACGAATGCTCGTGCGAAAACAAGAAAACTGAATGCTTGAACCCATAGTCTCTAAAATTTGATTACATTCACGTGGCGATTCATCTCACCAGCTGAGTATACATATCAGGTTCAATCGCGCTCGCTTAAAAAAAAGGAATAGTACAAAAAAAATGTTTACTGTCCTGGAGGAGTGTAACCTAGCTCATCTAGATCCCAACTGACTTCGTGTGTAACCCCATCAGCCGAACCTACGATAGCGAATTCAGCCGGATCTGTTGGCACTCCGCTTGCATTTGTGTGATAGGTAGTTATCATGAATGGTGGTGGGACGCGGTCTCCGTATTCATTTAAGGTGCACCAACCAGTCGTACCATAATGGTTTGCACAGATACCAGGAAGTGCACTGGCAATAATACTCGCGTCGGTTGAGCTGGTCTTGAATATCGCCTTCGCGAGGACCATCGCTATGTCATACCTATATGCTGTATAGGTAGTAAATTGCTGGTTAACTAGTGCTTGATACCTCGCAGCAAGATCGAGATACTCCGGCGAGTCAGGACTTGTAGCGATTAAACTCAGGAACTGCAGATGAACAGCCTGAACAGGGGTTTCCGTGCTGAGCCTCCAGCTCATAGCGGTTCCATCCGCACCAAACCAAGGTACATTGTAAACGTTAGTGTAGCCTTCAGCCTGTAAAGCGATAGTGGCGGATTCATCGAAGCTTAGGTCGAGAACACCTACATGTTCATCGCCTACGGCGGCCTTAGCCGCAATACACTGCTCATCAGCCAACTGAAGGTAATTATTGAAATCACCAGCTTCAATATTATACCTTATAACTTCTCCAGCGAACTGCCCACCCTTAGCTTCCCACATCGGCTTGAAGATGTTAACGATACCGTCTCCCCACGAATCACCGCGTTGAATGATGATTACACTCTTGATCCCGTAGTTCCACATCATATCGACCAAGGTTGGAGTTAGACTTGCGTCAGATGAGCACATTCTGAAAAATCTGTCATTCGCTATTGAGAGTGTTGGTGATGTAGAGGAGGGGCTGAAAAGCAACATGTTGTTCGAGTTTACATAATTCAGTGAACCTGCTGCCTGGCTGGACCAGAGTCCACCTATTATGAGGTCAATGCCCTGCGCGTGGAACTGCTGGACCTTCTCAAGATGAACACTTGACTGCTCTGCAGCGTCTTCTACAATTATGTCAAATAACGTGTTATAACCATTATCAGCCGCGTATTGGTTGAGATCCCGCTCAACGATCTGTTCCATGAAAGGTCCTTCAGTCTCTAAACCACTCGTGGACGCTGCGATGTATCCGATCCTCACGATCTGCGGCTGCTTCATAGTAATCGTCATGATGTTCACGCAGTCCAGGTACACGCGGGTTGATCCACAGTTTATGAGCTCCGGTAACCCCATTCTCACCCGGTTTACATCACCGTAACGACTAGTATTCTTGTTCGTGAGGCTGCAGACTTTGACATCGTTAACGTATAATTCACCGACACCGTCTGAGACCCCGTTCTTCCAGTGGAGCTTGACCATGTACCATTGTCCCGTGGAAGGAGCTGTTCTAGAGTATGATGTCACCCAGCCCCCGCTGGTACTCAGGCTGAGGAACCATCGGATCCCTGAGCTTGTCTTGTACCAGCCAGCGTAAGCAACGGTGTTATCGCCCGACCGGAGGGAGATTAATTGGAACCTGTCATAATTATCGATTAACCCATTTTTAGAGACTAAGAAGCAGCCTTGGACATGGACATCGCCTGAAGGTGATATGTTCGTATAAGCGTACGCTTTCTCTGTTCCTCCACCGTTGTTGCTTTCGAAGACGGCGCTATGCGTCCCTTCGTGAGCACGGTATGTCGTGACGGATTTAGTCTCTCCTCCGGTTGCATAGGTGCCTGTCCAAGCGCTGAAGCTCCCGGACTCGAAGCCATCGTTGAACAAGCTTTGAATCACCTGTTCGGTGACTACAACTGTGATTATCGTATCATCGTATAGCGGAGGTACACCATTATCGGTTACACGTACGGTGAATGAGTAAAGACCAGTGCCTTGGGAGGCTGAAGGAGTCCATCGGAGTACGCCGGAGTGTGGATCTATGGTGGCTCCTGAGGGGCTGTCTATGATACTGAAAGTCAACGTGTTAACTGGTATATCAGGGTCGTTGGCTTCTAGGTCCACTAGTAGCTCTGTTCCTACGGCAATTATCTTGGGGCTTACCGACGCTAGATCTGGACGCGCGTTCACATCATTCACATGGACTGTGATCGTTTCCTCGTCGGTTAGCTCACCATCGCTGACGACGAATTTGAATGTGAAGCTGCTTGATCCCTGAGCCTCCGAGGGAGTCCACCAGAAGTCACCAGTATTTGGGTCAATTTCAGCGCCATTTGGAGCTCCAACTAAGCTGAACTCTAGGTTCTGAGAGGGAATGCTATAGTCTGTAGCTGTGACCGTAAAGCTGAGAGTATTCGTCTCATCCACCCACTTGTCTCCGATTGGGTTGAGAACAGGAGCACTACTAAACGCTGGGGCGCCTGGGTCAACTATTACACCGTTGACTAGACCATCAGCATCACCGAGGCCTCCGTCGGTAAGGTTAATGAATATCACTTTGTCACCGTCGTTGCTGCCCATCGGAATAGAGTACCAACCGACACCCTCCTGGTATTTCCAGTAAGAAGTACCTGCGGGAACATTCGAAGGCAGCATGAGTGAGACTCGGACCATCTGACCTGGCGTTAAATCAGTTATTGTGAAGGAGAACAGTCCGTGCGGGAAAACTACACCAGAGGGCTTACCCGCAGCCGGCAAATCATCTTCGGATACAGCGATGATGTCTGTCATCGTTCCGGCGCTTGAGGTGAGTTTCGCGGTTCCCGATCCGGTTGCTGTTTCTATCTCGTGTACCTCGTTCGTCGAAACAGTATAGGTAATTGAACCTAGGCCTTCGTTAGGGACCCTATCTTCTGCCTCGAATTGCAGTTCACTGATGTATACCTTTATGGTTTGACCGGGCTTGAGGTTCAGCCAATCCTGTGAGGTTGGTATAACCCATTCAAAGGTCGAGGAAAAAGCGCTTTCCTCGTAATAGTCGGGAAGGGGAACGCGATTTATATCCCAAGACCAGATCCATTGCGATGATGCTTCATCCCAAACGGCTGTGTCTATCCATGAATTTTTTCCCCATGCATCAGTGGCATAGCCTACATAAGCCCGGAATTCGACGCCTCGATAAATGAATTCGTCTACACCTGTCTGATCATTGTTGTCCGTGTCTATGAAGAAATGAAGACCTCGGCTTAACCTAAAGTCAGGTATCCTGCCTATCGTCGGATTGGATGCGACATCTAATCTTCCGTATAGGGCGGCGGAGTCATCGGTGATATAGAATTTGGTCCAGTCGAACTCTGATGGTTTTACCTCTCCAGATGGACTTGTTAGAACGGGTGTTACTCCTTTCCAGTCTGAAGATTTACCTCCAACTTCAATGTTAGTATCTTTTCCGAATTTGTAAGTAAAGGATAGATTATCATTATTATAAACCCCGTTAAATCCTGTAACGTATAAGTCGAATGATTGTCCAGGCGTCAATCCGAGTAATGAGTATGGAAAGGTTAATCCAAAATAATTCGTATTAGGTGCGCCTATGATTCTCAGTTCAGGTTGATAGCTGCCTTCAAACTGGGATGTCGATGGATTCCAAGTAAAGAATTCAATGAAGTTGTCTCTCCCTTCAGCTATGTTTATGACGTACTCTAATCCGTCGTGATGCCAGGATCCTCCTGATGAAGAATCTTGATCTAAATCAATTCCGAAACTCGTGTAACGCCGACTTTGTGGATGGTTTGGCAAAATACCGTCGTACGTTACGTTGAGAGTTATGTCACCAAAGGCATCGTATATCGTAACTTTTTTGATATCTAAATAGCTGCCAAATTCAGTTGTATCTGTTATTTCAGGCGGTTTTATGATTGGTGTAGCTTGCCCAGTAGATCCATTAAATAATCCATTAAACAAGCAGATTATTAGTAATAGTGAGAGTAGTGAGATCTTCATTTTACTCATTTGTGCCATCTCCTAAAACATTCACCATATCGAGGAATGTTACATATAGAACAAGACCATAAACCAACACCATTCATTTTTCTTCACCTTAATTTAACCGATTGATTCTACGCATATATAATATTTACCTAAAAATAGTTAGAAACTAAGTTATTTTAGTAGACTGTATCACATTCAGCATCTGTGAACCAAGATTAAAGAATTAGGAGCAAAGCATACCATTTGCGCGCAACTATCTGAAAAATTAAGAGGGTCATTAATTGAGATGGATTTGTTGTTGCTCGCGGGCACCGCATACGTGGTAACCTAGTAGGATTATTACTATAATTATGAATTATTGTTCAATAAAGATATATAATGCTTGATTCAACTCGTGTTCAGAGCCTTACAATCATGTAATGATTTACGGAGGCTCGAAATCACTGGACTGGATGAGAAAAAAGGATGAAGTACATCGCATTTTGGGAGATGAAGCCTGAAGACGTCCCTAAGGTCATTGAGAAGTTTAAGAAGAGAAACGAAGCTGGAATGGAGAAACTATTTGGCGCGGGACTGAAAACGGTCTTTGGCCCATACCACATCGGCTTAGAGACAAAGGGTTTCACTGTCTTGGAGACAGACAACCCTGAGGAGTTGGCCAACTACGCTAGTTATTACTTGCCTGAATTACCGATGAAGACCTATCCGATAAACGACTCGAATCAGATGGTTACTAGCTGGCTCAAATACCACAAGTAAAATAATACTCTCAAAATCCTTTTTTTAACTTATTTTCTGTTTTTGTGACCTATTATATTATACCAGATAATATTATCGCGTCAGCAGAGGCTGTTGGAGCTGGCGCGCATGCTATCCTACTCGGGTAGACCATAAACACTGGGTAGTTTACCTGGATCGTGTTGAGTCTTAAATTTTAAGACGGTTTTATTCGTGGTAACCTCGAGTTCATACGTGGGAAAATCCTCGTCCCTGTCGTCTGTAACAAAGACGTCTACTATGCTCGAGTTCTCTATCGCGTAGTTACCGGGAGTCTCATTTAGGGATGAATCAGGAGTTTTTTCGGAGTACCAATCAATGAATGCGCGGGCTTTGCCGATCTTAGCCATCCATTTAAAAACACCCGGTGCCCCCTTTACAGCCTCTATTTTGGCTTGGTGATTCTTAACCGCCTGCTCCTCGACTTCCCTTGTGAGCTTAGCGAAGATGCTTCTCCTATCTGTAACAATTAAATTATAGGTGTCTGTTCGACCGAAGCCTTTCATCATATACAATTCGGGTACAATAATCTTTATGGTTTCAGTTGTTGATTTAGGAAGCATCGACTCGTGTTCGCTGGATGGCTGAGGAGTCCCGGTCGATGATACTTCAGAAGCATCAATGGTCGCTTGCTGGACAGGTGTTTGTTGATCAGGTGTCTGAAGGTTAGATCCCAACGACTTCAAGCTCTTGCCACATGAAGCACAGAACAGGTTCTGTGGATAAGTGGGTTTTCCGCAATATTGACAGAAGGGCATAAGGATAGACTGATCAATGAGTCTAATAAAATTTTTAAAATTACTTCGATACAATTTCCTGCAGGTGTATTGTTTGCCTTTCTGTCCGAACTGTGGCATACCAGTAGATGTAATCCAGAAATTCTGTCCTAACTGCGGCCAAAGACTCGGTCCTGTGCCAACACCCCCACCGCAGGGTGTTCAGGTTGTAGCCCCTCAGGGTCCAGTGACTTCAGTGGCTCTACAGCCTAGTATATTACAGCCGTCGCCAGCTCCTGTCACCACTTCGCCTGTAACCAGCGAGAGGATAGTGGCGATTGTGCCCAACCTAAAGAAGTCAAAGTCCTTCGGGAGATGGGACACTTACAACCTGATCGTCACGGAGAGGAGATGCGTCTTCGCGATGCTCACCTCTGAGATGCTCAATCGGGCGATTAAGGAGGCGAACGAACAGGGAAAGACGCAGGGTAAAGGCTTCTTGGACCGGTGGGGTGACCAGCTCTCAGCCTCGATGGGTTACTGGAGAAGGTATGAATCGATGGAGCCTGAAACAGCACTTAGGGAGAATAAAGAGAATTTCACGATCGATCTCGCCGCCGTGAAGAGCGCCAATGTAAACCGCAAGGATAGGCAGGGACATGGCAGAAACGCGCCTAGGATAAATTACTGGGAGGTAACAATTGAAACGCGCGGCGACAAGCTC
>CAZIAF010000089.1:0-8135 GCA_964537625.1 uncultured Candidatus Bathyarchaeia archaeon | reverse complement strand
CCCAGTTGGTCGTAATGGGCGCTGATCATCACCGAATGTTCGCCCTCGCCCAAGGTCCCTATTACGTTTCCGAGGAAGTCTACAGAGACTCCGTCGCAATATTTGGAAAATAGCTTAACGATTAGTTTTCTTCTCTGCTCCTCGAACCCGGTCACAGCCGGGGCTGAGGTTAAGTCTTTCATGACTTTGAAAATATCTAAAACCGTTCAAGACACCACCCTTAATCAGCTCTGATAGTTTTTAAGGTTCACCATATAGATTCGCACTAGCACGCATTCTCTTCATAAGAAATATAATGAGTTTTGTTGAACCCCATTTTGAATATCTAGTATAAGATGTTCTTATCAAACAAGTTCCGGAGTGGCAATCCTTCCAAATATCGACTTAGATTTTCGCAGAAAAGCTTCACTAGTTCAATGTTCTCACTATCTACGTTACTGCCCGAGTGGGGGCTCAATAGAACCTGGGGTAATCCCCATAGGGGGCTATTAGGGGGAAGGGGTTCCTTTGATTGGACATCAAGGGCAGCTCCCGAGAGTTGGCCCGAATTCAAAGCGTTAATGAGAGCTGCCTCGTCTATAATGGCTCCCCGGGCAATGTTGATCAATGTGGCACTTGACTTCATAGCGGCTAGCTCTTCTTCTCCTATCAGACCCGTAGTTTCCGAGGTATGAGGGACGCATAGTACAACGAAGTCAGCCATGCTGAGCATGGGCTTCAAGTCTGTCCAAGGATAGAGGCGTTCTACTCCTAGGGAAGCAGGTTTAACCCCTTCGATATTGCGTTTAGTTCCGATTACATGCATTCCAAAGCTCTTCGCAAGCTTAGCCACCTCTTGGCCTATACTTCCTAGACCGATAATAACGACTGTCTTTCCCTTTAATGTGGTACCAGCGTATCTCTCCCAGTGCCTGCATTCCTTCTCCATGATCATCCTGGGAGCATTCTTCACGAACCAGAGCATGGCCATCATGGAGAACTCTGCTAAAGGCGTGGCATGTATTCCACTCGCGGTCGTAAGGGGAATATTCAGATCGGCAAAGCCTGTTTGCTTAAACCAATCCCCAACTCCGGCACTTGGGGATTGCACCCATTTAAGATAAGGCGCAGTTTTTGGGAGTTCTCTGATATTCGTGTGTAACACGTATCCGAATAGGACTTCGGTCTGGTAGAGCAAGTCTAACCAGCGCTTCTCTTGCGTAGGAGTATGTTTGATTGGGGTCCCATGTTGATCGCAAGGATATCGAGGGCTTCCAAGGAGATCCGGTTCATATAATACTTCAATACGGGGATCCACTTCCTCAATTTTCTTAAGTAATTCTGGATCTATTTGGAATGTGACAAGAATTTTTACTGTGTTTGACATATACTAAGAGATTTTATTTAAATTTTAAAGTGCTTGCTTTCAGTGCATGCAGTTTGATATTCAGAGAACTCTAGGCAATGGTTCTAACTGAAAATAGAGGAAAATGGAGAAAACGAGGAGATTCGAGTATAAATAAGTTATAGCTTCATCCGGGAGACAGGAAAAGTTTCGATGATGGAAATACGATTCTGTGCCAATGCGCGCGCGCGCATAGTATGAAGAAATTGTGCTCACTTAATTTCCCATAAAGAGTTTAGTTAACTACCTTAACCCCAGATTTCATCACAAATCTTGTATTTCTAAGAGACGATATATCGAGAGAGACGTCCCCCTTAACTCCAAGTATATCTGCTTCGATACCCGGTTTGATCGATCCTAGTTTAGCATCCAGTTTAAGCGCTTTAGCAGCTATAGATGTAGCGGATTTGATCACTTGGATCTGAGACATACCCGCTTCATGCATCATTTCAAGAGACCGGATTAGTCTAGTTGAGTTACCAAGGCCGCTAGCATCAGATCCAGCTACGATTTCAACACCCCGATCAATAATTCTTCTAAGGTTTTCAAACTTTTTTTGGAACTTGTATTCCAATGCTTCAAGCGCATCCTTATCTTTCTGAGTCAAGTTACCGGACTCTTCTCTTTTCTTTAATTCGTCGTATCGTGCTGAGCCCGTCTGTAGTGTTGGGTTATAATAGAGTCTTTTATTTGCCATTAACTTCACGGCCTCCTCATCAAAGCCCCTTTCACCGTCAGGTAGGATAAATCCGCAGTGGGCGAGGACATCTACACCAGCGCTTGCAGCGTTATGTACAGACTCATACGCTTCACAGTGGGCAGTAACAATTCTACCCAGTTTATGAGCTTCCTCCACCGAGGTCTTCAACTCATTAACATTGTATGCAACCATTGATGCTGTTGGCCCACCCATCGAGCCTTGTGTGGCTGAACCGCCTCCAGATGCCATCACTTTCAGTATATCTATATTTTCTTTTACGAACTGGCGAACTCGTCTCCTAACTTGATCACATCCATCCGCCTCGTTATCGTTACAGAACCAGAAGTGGCCCCCCGTAATCGTTAAAGGGCGGCCAGCTATCAGCAGATTTGGGGCTTCAATAATACCCTTTTTTGAGGCTTCTCGAAGGTCGTGAGCAACAAAGTTCCTTGAACCGGCATCAACAACCGTCGTTATGCCTTGAGATAGTGCGGCACGACTATTGACTACCCCTGTTGCTAGATGAACTCCATCTGATTCTCGTACAACTTCGTAATAGTTCTCAGAGGTTCCCAAGGTCAAGTGAACATGGGAGTCGATGAGTCCGGGGAGAAGTGTGCAATCTCCTAGATCTATCGTTTCTGCGTTTTTATAGTAATCAACTTCTTCACCTTTTATAAAGACCTCCTTAATCGACTTACCTTCAACAACTATTCTAGGATTGTCGATTACTCTATCACTGAGACCGTCTATGAGATACCTCGCCTCGATTACTGAAACAGAAGCCATATATTGAATCCTGTATCCAGAGTATAAATTTTTTATATAGTTACGCTGTGAAGGATTATTAATGCACCTTAACATCCAAAATGTTATCCCCGAAAAAATATGTGATGGCGTATTTAGGAGAGTTCTTCTGAATTCTCAGGACACCAAAGGAAGGTTATCGGTGCTTCACCACACATTATCAGAAGGTGAAGTTCATTTCAGTGGTTCAAAAATTGAATATCAGCATTACATAATTTCCGGTTGTTGTCTATATAGAAATAAATATTTTCATGGAGATACTGCGATATTCGTGCCTGGGGCCTCAAGGTTCGGAGAACTTAGCAAACATACAATCGAGCACGCCGGAGAAGGTGAGTTAAGAGTTTTAACGGCGATCTACCAAATGCAAAATAGTAACTTCAGATGGGCGAAGTCTAGAGAAAAAAACCTAGATGAGACCCCGCCAAGTGTTTCGGGTATGGTAGCCAACCAATTATTCACAGAGGAGGAACATGCAGTAATGGGTGCACGAAGAATGCATTCAATAGATGTACAAACTCATGCTCCTCTTGTTTTGTTGCCGATTCACAGTAATCCCGAAGAGTTTGGATATATTTTGAGGGGAAACGGAGAGGTGGTTAGTGGATTAGACAAATATTCAGTTGGCCCAGGCTCGTTGGTTTATACCCCTGAGGGTGAGCCGCATTCAATCCGGAACGTAAGCGAGGTCTTACCTCTACAATATGTTGCTTTTGAATTTACTGAGCAGGATAAATCCATTAATGAGATGCAGTGAAAGTTAAGCACTTTACTTTTCTTTTTATAATTAGAGCACCGAAGCAGGTGTTTTACAGGAAATTTGTATTCGAAGCGAACGAGCTGTTTGTTTTGCACTATTCCTGTAGAGGCAAATTAAAGGGGTGCATTATAATGAGCAATTATTGTGTGTAAGCGAGTCGTCATTTTTTTAGCCATCATAAGAGCTTCTTCGGCCTTGTCGCAGCTATAGTTTGTAATGAATTCAATTGCTAGAGTTGGATCCTTTTTATACATATCAAGTAGGGCTGACTCAACAATTGGTTGCTGCAAAAATAATTTGTCCTCCCAACCACGCCAAATTGGTGATACCTCATCCTTAAGCGCTGTATAGAAGAGATTTACTTGGTTTGTGATCACCCTGAAAGTCCAATAAGCACTTTTTTCGTCATACATACTTCCAGAATCACCTTCTTCAAGTAGATTCTCTTTTCTTGTTCCAAGCATGAAGGCCTCAGGGGTTCTGGTTACCCCAACATACCAAGGAATGTGAGGGGTAGTTGAGCCCTCAGATAATCCAGACCAAAAGACGCCACCAATAGCGTTGGGCATCCACCCTCTTAATTGAGCGCACCATGTCGTGATTGCTCTCGTCGAACCGATTATCCGTTCGATGCCCCAAATTGGTGCAAGTTGATATTGACGTTGCTCGTTAATGTGGAAGGAAGATTTTTGGACAGGCGATTGGGGGTTATCCGCCCGCTCCGCACTCATCGAAGCCTTGTAATTACTCACATTTATTCCATAATGGTCATATTTAGTTCCCTGATAATGATCATTGAATACATCGAGGAAGTCTTTTGGCGTTAGTTTTTTATCAGGTTTTACAAAGAGGGGATAGGCCCAACTCGGTTCCTCCGCGTCGAGAGTAGTAGAGGGAGCCAGGAGGCTGATCCCCCTCCATATTCGTCTTCTATCATACTCAGGAGCAGGTATCCCATGTCTGACCTTTCCGGTCTGTGCTCCATAGATTTTCATTGGGTTAAACGGTTCACCGCTTCTAGAATCATAGAGACCCGTTTCTTCGGCAAAGCTTTGAAGATTCTTTGAACACATGAAATGGTTGGGATTACCTTGTTCGACGTGATCGATTCTTACAGTATTTGCTTCTACTACGAAACAATCATCAGGAACTCTGACTGCCGCCCAGAGTTTGCCTTGATACTCCTCATATAACCAAGCCTCTTGGGGGTCAGCGACGATATAATTGTCTGTGCGAGCCCCAAAGGTCTCTGTGAATTCTCCAAGTAGTTTAACACCCTCTTTAGCAGTCTGCGCTCTCTCCAATACAAGGGTCATACGGTAATCTCCCAAAGATGTTGGCATTTTCGGGCATACTTCTTGAGCCTTTTTGTTCAATGCTCCGCCGGAGGAAGCCCCAGCAGATACTTGGAACTCGTTGATCCCGCCTTCAGCTTCAGCTATTTCTCTTCCCTCAATGTCGGATAGCACTGCAATATATGCGTAGGTTTGAGGAATTTGAGGGATTGTGACCATTTGAGACTCATGGAATCTTATTACTTCACCAGGATCATGCCTTTTCCTTGAGACAGCTAATGTTTTTAGAGACGCATCACCCCCATGGGCATCACAACTCCGCGCCACCATTACGCTTCCATCTGCAGTCGCAAGTCTTCCAGCCGCCATCATGAAACAGCCTTTCATCAAAACGTCGCCATTAATTCGTTAAGATGTGACCGCTTAAGACTTTTCTGCATCAAGATATACGCTCGATTTATCGAGGATTGAGTTAAAAAGAAAAATTATTAAAAAAATGGAGTCATCGTTTTTTTGCGTTCTAGTTTAATGTTTTTCATTCTTTTGCTTCATTTCTTTTCTCTGATCACAATTTTTTGCTGACCTTCTCTCCCAATTTTTCTACCTATTTCCTTAAGTTTATCAAGGTCCTTGTTGATTTCTGCGAAAATATATGTGGGCAAAACCCCATACTCGGGTCCATAAAACCGAGATTTTCCATAAGTTATGAATAGTCCTGGGCTGATAGGGTGGAACCCTACCTCCCCTCGGCAACTAAATATGTTAGGGTTTTCTCCATAATCGGGGTATTGCGGATCAGGCCATAAGCCGAATTTCTGGGCTGCGGATTTTAGTGCAGGACCATGAACCTGCAACCCACTTCCAGACCAGAACTGGTGATAAGTTATAGTTTCAAGAGGTAAGGCACTAAGTATTGCGGCGCAGGTTCTTGGCGCCATATGATCTAATAGATCAGCAACGAATGTATAACCGGCTATTTCAATTTCTATCTGCTTTCCTGAGGGTTCTTTTCTCCTAGTCTGAGTAGAGGAGAGCACATATTTTTCATCTGTAGACGACATATCATCCCCTCTTGCGCTCATCTGCCAGCCTTTGGTTTTGATAGTTTATCTCTTTGAAGGAATTTGAAATAGGCTTCTTTTGCATTAGCTGCGATGAATCTTATTGTGTCTCCTGAAAGTCTCTCATCCTCTGGTACAAAAAACATGTGCGCCCCTGCTTCACCAGAGCTTTTATGAACCATATCAACCGTTACAGGGTTTTGGAATATAAGCGGACTAATTTCATTACGTCTCTTTAAACCGTCTATTACAGCATATTTAATTAGTTTCTGAGCTTTTTTTGGATGAAGGCAGATTGCGCTTGATCTACTGATACCCCATTTGACTGTGGCAGTCGCAATTTTAGGGGAGATGTGTTGTTTCACATAATTGCATGTAGCATCATCTCCGGATATCATAACAAGTGGTACATTATAGTACCCAGCAAGAGTAGCATCTAGACCAATTTCAGTCAACCATTTCCCATTGAAAGCGACTTTCCTTACATCCCAAACATGGCTCAGAACAGCATCCTGCATATCCGTGTCGCCGTGTTCTCCTATGCCAATCAAAGCATCAAAACTACCATCTATAGCAAGCACTTCATCGAAAAGTTCTGCCGAGTTGGAGATTACATTGACATTTTCTGGAAATTCCTCAAAAAAGACGTTGAGTGATGCGCCGTGTGCATCATTAAAAAATATATCAGCATTAGGATCTACTTCCATTATTCCCTCAATAGCTGCCATCACATCGTCTGTTGAAAAGCGTTGACCACGGGAATAGGCGGTTGGTGCGTTTTGGTTAATGCCAGTCATACCAGCTACTACACCGGATACGCCTTCCATATCAAAAGTAATGTAAATTTTCATTTCGACATTTTTGTTGTTATTTTCGATATTAAAGTTTGTCATTCATGGTTGTTATCTGATTAATAAAACAAGTGAATACCAATAAAAATTGATAATTTCTTAAAAATGTTCCTTCATAGGAATAACATTGAATACATAGAGATCCTTTGTAAATTTACTCTTCTAATTTGCACCCAAAATTTCTAACTGTTTCTTTTATTAGTCCGTGCAATAATTGTATTGGATCAAAATGGTATATGAATTATCAAACTTGGCTTGGTGGGAAGCAGAAGACAAGATCAAGAAATCAAAGGTTGCTATCATACCTGTTGGTGCAACAGAACAACACGGTTTACACATAGGTGTCGGCGCTGACTGGATACAGGCATGGGAGATTGCAAAGAGAGTAGGTGAAAAATCAGATGTTTTAGTGCTCCCAGTGTTGACTTATGGTGTCTCAGGTCACCATAAAGAATTCTCAGGAACCATCTCTCTCGAGGAATCAACCTATCAACAGGTAATTTACGAGATACTCCTCAACTTGAATAGTCTTAAGATTGGGAAGGTCGTTTTCATCAATGGTCACGGAGGCAATACTTCTGCGATCGTGGCGGCGCTAAAGAAGGTTAGAGAAACACACGGCATGATAGGGTCAATAATTGAGTGGTGGACTGTTTGGGATTCTAGAAGTATTTTTGGCCAAAAGTTTGAAACTCATGCGGGTTATGCAGAGACAGCCTTCATGCTAGCTTCAAGACCTGAGGCTGTTAAGATGAAGTATGCAGTTCTCAGTCCAACGAAGCAGTTTGATGAGGAAATAGAGATCATTAGAGCGGGTGCAGCTCAATTTAAAGGCGGTGTCGTATGGTTTCCACTTAAGACTGCTGATGTTTCAGCGACTGGTTCGATGACAGAGGCTCATCCAAGGGAGGAGCGTGGAACAAGAGACTTTACGAAGATTACAAGGGAGTTTTCAGAAGATCTAATGAAGGAATATGTTGATTGGATCTGCATGT
Organism: uncultured Candidatus Bathyarchaeia archaeon; assembly: GCA_964537625.1. Classification (GTDB taxonomy): domain Archaea; phylum Thermoproteota; class Bathyarchaeia; order TCS64; family TCS64; genus UBA8941. The sequence continues at coordinate 282 of CAZIAF010000089.1, read as the reverse complement.
TCATTAAAAGATTTGAAGATCTTACTCTTCCCCCTATCCATGTATCAAAAGAAAATGCAATGGCGGAGTTAAGTGGATAATTTTTTAACCAAAGGACTTCGTCCGGTCACCCAAAAATATCTCGGGTCGTCATCAACCACTGGATTTATTGAGCGTGTTCCAATTCCCGAGCCTCCGTCAACGACGATGACTGAGCCCGTGATGTAACTTGATGCGCATGACGATAGGAATAAAACTGCGCGCGCGCTGCCTTGTCCCTAAATAGAACCAACACGAAGACAC
>CAZIAF010000088.1:0-8145 GCA_964537625.1 uncultured Candidatus Bathyarchaeia archaeon | reverse complement strand
TGAGGCTCGAGTCAGGCCAAGCTGACAACTCCATCGAGCGGAAGCCTACCTTGTGTGCAAATTCAACGGTTTTTTCATCGTAACTCGTATAGAAACCTAGTTTCATGTTAATTCATTTTACTGTAACTATTATTTAGATTGTTGCACTTCTCACGCACATCTGGAAAAAAATTGAAAAAAAGGCTTCAGCTTCGGCGTTTAATGAGAAGGAAAACGGCTACAGCGACTCCCGCAAATATTGCGATTTCAGGAATGGGAACTCCACCACCTACAGTGGACTTCACAGGTGTTACGTAGGCTGTGTATACTGGGTCATGTATCACCTGGTAACCACCATAGGTCGGATAAGAAGTGATGAAGAGATAGTCAGCTTTTGTTGCGTTCATCCACACCTTAGCCGTCTCAGTGTACTTCACAGGGAAGAGATGCGACATGAGAGCGTTCGAGTAGAGGAGAAGAGAGTTCTGTAGTCTGAGAATAGGGTTCTTAGCGTAATAGGAGACCTCAGCCGTTCTAGTTAAGGCATTGTAGGTCTTCTCACCGTTATCCGTCTCAAGCTTGTATGTCTTCTTCTCACCGAAGCCGACGTCGAATACCTTCTGTCCGTCTGCGGTTGATGACTGAATGCTTCCCGAGCTTATATCGACACCCTCGGTAGCCAGGTTTGAACCATTAACCTTGTTTTGTACTTCCTTATCCGCAACCCATGTTCTCTGACCCATGACAATACTCATACTAATCTTGTTTCTGTCGAGGAACCCATGTAGGGTCTCAGAGTTGATTTTCTGCTGTTTGAGGCTGTAGGTTCCTGTGGAGTTAAGATGCATTATGACTGGTAGGAAGCCTACACGACCAAAGGTCCAGAGGTCACGCATCTCCCCAATTACGTAGGTAACATAGAGCTTTGCTGTGCCGTCAGACGGGTTGAATACTAGACGGTAGTTGAAGCCGAGCTCATCGTAGATGCAGAGGGCGTTTGGGAGAAGTTTTGGTCCTACTCCGGCTATGCTCCACCAAACTGCTGCTAGGTCGTTATATTTCATACCCCAAGTGTATTCATTGCCACTGACTTTTAGAGGCGTCACCTCGACGCTAGTTTCAAGTTTAGGCGTCTTACCATCGGCGAGGAGGGCACTGAAGTCTGTACCCATGCTGAATGAAGCCCAGACGTTATCTCCTTTATCGGGTGACCCCTGGTAAGTAGAGGTCTTAGTATCGTTGAAAGCCATAAGCATAAGGAAGCTCGAGGCCGTCATTGCGGGTTCTCCCTTAGTTGTGTTGAAACTTTCGACTACGGATTGTAGAGGTAGTTGGAATTTGGCTTCACCATAGTTGACCCCAGCGAAGCCCATGTAGAGGAGCTTGACGCCGTTTTTGTTGATGTAGTTAACTATAGTTTCGCTTGTCCAGTCCTTTGGGGGAGGAGTTCCACCCACTGATTCAGCGTGTTGTCGAGCATAATCGAAGAGGTCAATCGACTTAGACCAGCTGCCAGATTTGAAGTCAGCAGCCGTGATCGTGTCACTCGCCCCTGTTGCAATTATCCCAAATGAGCCAATTATTATTAGGGATACAGTTATAATTGAAATAAACTTCTTCAACGTCTTTACCTCTTATTATGAGTTCTCAATAATTAGCTATTAACAATTATTTATCTGAAATCTATATTTTGAAATGTCTTTTGTGAACATTATCAATATTACAATTCGCGCATACTCTAATAGAATCAACAAAAGAGCTATCTTAGCCTTTTTCCGAAGTAATAAATTGCCGCTCAATAGACATTTCACCATGTCTACTGACTCAATGACTATGTTCCACGAATTACCTAAACGTAAGAAGTGGAAGGTAAAGCAATTATCAAGCAGCGACCCAACAGGTGGCAATCTGGACTACTTGAAAGCTCCACCACACGAGGTCGTTAAAATAGGCGAAATAAGGGGGCCAGGTTGTGTTCAAAGAATGTGGTTCACTATTCTCAGTGAGGACCCGGACGCTTATCGAAACCTGATCCTGCGCTTCTACTGGGATGGCGAGGAGGATCCCAGCGTCGAAGCCCCCTTCGGAGACTTCTTCGGCATGGGATTCAGTGAATATGCGCAACACATCTCAGCTATCCAAGGAGTTACAAGCGGCGGCTTCTGGAGCTACTGGCCAATGCCCTTCACTAAAAGTGCAGTTTTCGAAGCCAAGAACATTGGTGATACTCCAATCACTGATCTCTACTTCGGAATACAATATAGTGATGTAGATTTTGGAGTGGAGACGCCTAGATTCCACGCTAAATGGAAGCGCGAGAACCCTACGACAATCGATCATAACTACACCATTCTAAAGGCGAAAGGAGCCGGACACTACTGTGGCGTAGCCATAAATATGCAATCATACGACAAGGGGAGCCGACTCTTCCTGGAGGGCGATGAGATGATCTGGGTAGACGGTGAGGAGGAACCCAGCATCAAAGGGACCGGTACAGAGGATTACTTCCAAGGTGGCTGGTATTGGATTAATGGACCATTCTCGGCACCCTACCACGGTTTGACCTTTATGGATCTTTTACATTGTCGGTTCAGCGCGTATAGGCTACATTTGCCCGATCCTGTGCCATTTGAAAGGGAGATTAAAGTTACAATCGAACACGGTAGCAGCAATATGCTTCAAGAAGATTATTCGAGTACTGCATACTGGTATCAGGTCGAGCCACATGATCGCAACTTTGGTGGAATCGGCGACGATATCTCATACGTTAAGCCTCTCGGGACGAGGTGGGAGGCTCACCTTATCAGTGAACTCGTTCAGGACCCTCCGGTGAATGTGGAGCGCAGACGTGTGCTCCAACAGGCGGCGAAGCTTAGAGTTATGCTGAGGGAAGCAAAGATTAGAGGAACGATACCAACTGAACTCGTAGATCTCGATCAAGATGATTTCCTGAGAGCAGATTATAAGATGTTGAAGGATATTGTAGATAGATATAAAAAATCAATTAAATAATTCCAAGTTTCACGCGCCTCAAGCTCACACAATCATCATTAAATATTGATAAAATCGACCTTCCGAAATAGGAAGGAGGATGGAAGATTCTTCTTCGGAAGGTCGTTAATTAAAAAGGTTAGGTTCCCATTAGTGGCTTTTGCGGAGTTGTGCTTTTCAACAATATTACTTAAGGAAGTTAAGGATTGTAAAACATCTAATAAATGGTGTACATGAGATTTGTTTAAATGAAAATCCATAACTCTAATTAAATATGATTTTTAAAAAATATCGCATTCTTTTTTGAATATTCGACTGCATGAGATTTTAAACCTGAATTACCATTAGGACGTTAATTCCTGGTGATATCATGGAGAAAATCGACCTAGACTTCTCAAGTTATCCGACCTACAACGAGATGGTAAACATGCTGAAAGGCATGTGCACCGCCTATCCAAACCTTACCGAGCTGACAAGCATCGGGCAAACTCTTCAGGGCCGAGACCTCTGGACGGTGGAGATAACGAACAAAACCACAGGCCCAGCTAATGAAAAGCCGGGTCTATGGATCGACGGAAACACCCACAGTGGAGAGGTCACTGGTAGCGTTGTTTGTCTTAAAACAATCTGGTACCTCCTAAATAACTATGAAAAAGACAATTTAATCACCGAAATGCTCGACAACAAGGTCATCTACATCTTACCGCGAGTTAACCCGGATGGCGCAGAGATCTATCTAACCCAACCATACCACAGCACCGCAGCTGGCATACCCAACCAATCCTTCGCAGACGGGGAAGGCCATTATGATGAGGATGTCGACGGCGATGGTAAAATACTATACATGAGGATGAAGGATCCTAACGGTGACTTCAAGATCTCCAGTAAAGACCCTCGCTTAATGGTTAAGAGAGGATCAGACGAGGTAGAAGGTCCCTTCTATGTGGTTCTAAGGGAAGGTAAATTCCTCAAGTATAAGCCTGGAAAGGAAGTCACCATGGCACCTCCGAAGTTCTTAGGCGGAACCAACAGGAACTACCCTGCGTACTGGGCTCCTGGAGGTTTACCTCTTGGAGGAGCAGGTGTTTACCCTCTCCAGGAAGTTGAGGCGAGAGCTATCACCGACTTCTGGGCGAATCACCCTAACATAAGCGGTATGCATACTTTCCATACAAGCGGCGGATTGATCTTACGTGAAAGCGCTGTTCATCCCGACACATGGTTTCGTGAAAAGGATCTAGACATCGATCTCGCCATCTACAAGCACTTGGCAAGAATCGGAGAAGAAATAACAGGATACCCGGCCATAAGCATCTTCGACGAATTTACCTTCGAAGATGACCGACCATTCCGCAGAGGATGCGCGACGAGCTTTTTCTACGAACACCTCGGCGCATTCGTTTTCAGCATAGAACTCTGGGACTGGGAACACGAATTGGGTTTGGGTAACTTCCGAGAGAGGGGAGGAATAGAATTCAGCTTCTCTCGACTACCTGAAGATGACCAAATAAGAGAACTCAAATGGATAGACGCCAACTACCCCCAAGCGTTTATACAATGGAAAAAAGTGAATCACCCTCAACTTGGAGAAGTCGAGATCGGAGGGATCGATACTAAAATCACTCGCCGCAATCCTCCACCAGGGGCTTGGCTTGAAAACGAAGTTGATAAGGTTCTACCATTTGCGCTTCGCCAAGCTGCCCTGCTACCACAGCTACGGGTAACTGAAGCGGAGGTTGTCAAGGTGGGTGCCGGGATCTATAAAGTCTCAGCTAAGATCGTGAACACCGGTTGGTTACCGACTAATGTGACACAGATCGCATCCAGGATCAAGCGATCTTCTCCGGTGATCGCCGAGATAATGCTCCCTGAGGGAGCTGAACTTGTAATAGGGCATGCTAAGATTGAGGTGGGTCACCTTGAGGGGCACAGTGCAAAGCTGCTTCTTCCAAGGATCGTTGGCGGTGAAATCGTTGACAAGACCAGAGCGATTGTCGAATGGGTTGTGAAAACTAAGGATCCGGGAAACGTCGTTGTAGTGGCAAGATGCTCAAGAGCAGGAACACATCGAACCACAGTTTCTCTAATGTAACACTCGCGGCAATGCTTAAGTCAACGTTGTTTAATGAGATTGAGCAGGTTAGCTCTCATGAGAGAAATTTCATTAATAATTGGGGGACTCAGCTTCAAAGCTTTGTTACTTGAAACCGAGGCACCGAAGACATGCAGTGCTTTTCTATCTCGGATGCCCATAGAAGGCAAAGTGATACATGCGCGTTGGAGTGGGGAGTCGGTTTGGTTTCCGATGGATTCAATCAAGATCGATGTTCCACCAGAGAATCAGACTAGTCACCCAAGTCGCGGAGACCTGCTCTACTATTCCGGGGGGATAAGTGAGAAGGAGCTTCTCATCACTTATGGTTCAGCCATATTTTCAAGTAAGGTGGGTCAGCTCCAGGGGAATCATTTTGCCTCAATAAAGACCGGGCTCGATAAGCTCCCCGAGATGGGTAAAAAAGCGCTCTGGGAAGGAGCTCAGCCAATAAGCATTGAAAAGTGCTGAAATAGAGCGAGAATAGTAGGTATCTTGAGATGACAAGTAGAAATTATATAAAAACTCTGAAGTCACGAGTTAGAGAAATCGATTTCGAGGGAAAAAATCTACTCTCCATAAACGATCTGAGTAACGATCAGATCTATGGACTCTTCGAGTTAGCAAGAATCCTTGAGCCTTGGAATCGCTCCAGTATCGACCTTTTACACGGCAATGTAATGGCGACGCTTTTCTTTCAACCTAGCACAAGGACACGGATGAGCTTCGAGACAGCTATGAATAGACTTGGTGGCGCCGTCGTCACAGAGGCTAATCCAATGGTGTCATCCTCGGCTGCTAAAGAGGAGAGCCTCGCAGACATGATGAAAGTTGTTTCTAAATATGCGAATGTAATCGTATTGCGTCATCCAAACGATGTTGAGGCTCTGGAGGGAACCAGTTATTCCGAGGCGCCTGTCATTAACGGTGGATTTGGTAATTGGGAGCACCCTACACAGGCTCTTCTCGATCTATACACGTTATGGCGAACAGATGATCGAGTTGAGGGGTTGAAGGTCTGTGTCGCCAGCCCAGATTTAGTCGCTGCGAGGACGGGTCATTCGATGGCCTATGGGTTGGCTCGCTTGGGGGCTGAAGTTATTTTAGCTAGTCCAGAAGCAAATCGTACGCCGTCTTTTGTTATGGAGAAGGTTAGAGCTGTTAAGGGGAACGTTAAAGAAGTCTTTGACTTGAACCAAGATAGCTTTAACGAGTTAATATCAGATGTTGATTTAGTTTATCTTCCGGGTTGCAGTGCACCCAAAGGATCTGACGCCGAGAAATTCAAGAATCTGATGGATGATTACTTTGTTCGCTTCGAGACTCTGGATAAAGTATACAAGGAAACTGGGAGGCTGATTCGAGTAACCCACACCCTTCCCAGACGCGCAGGTGAGATGGATAAAAAGATCGACAACTCGCCCTTCCAGCAGTACTTTGAGGCTATCGCATACAGTGTTTCTATTAGAATGGCTCTGCTTGTTAGTATAATCGGCGTATAGCGAGGCAAGATGCATCTGAAATTATCGTTTAAGCTACGGGTTTTTTGAATAATTCGGGTGACAACTTTCTCTTGAGGAATTCACCCTCTCCGGCTTTCCCCATGAAAACGCCACCTTGCCAGATGACTTTACCTTTAGAAATTGTAGTAGATGGCCAACCTTTGACAGTCATCCCTTCGTATGGATACCAATCCATATCGTAGAGGGAATCCTCGCTGCTTATTGTTCTCTCCAGTTTCGGGTCAATGATAACGACATCTGCATCGCTGCCGACTCCGAGTATACCCTTCTTGGGATAAAGCCCGAATATTTTTGCCGCATTTGTGCTAGTTACTTCAGAAAATTTGCTCAGGCTAATTCTATTCTTCATGAAGCCTTCCGAGAAGAGTATGGGCAACCTGAATTCTAAACCCGGTAAGCCATTCGGAACTAGATCAAAGGAGTCCTTTCCGAGCTTTTTCATGTCTCTTGAAAACGCGCATTGATCGGACGAAACAACAGAGATGCTTCCCTCCGCAAGTCCTCTCCAAAGTGATTCTGAGTCCTTCTTGGTTCTGAGTGGGGGTGTGCAGATGAAGTTAATGCCATCAGGTCGCATAAGATCATTTTCGGATTTAACTAGATATTGTGTGCAGGTCTCGGCGTACATTGGTTGACCCTTATTTCGGGCTTCTCTGAACATATCCACACCCTCTTTAATTGTGAGGTGGAAGTTGAAGTAAGGGGCATGTAGGAAGTTCGCCATATACATCATTCGGTTTACGGTTTCAGCTTCTGTTATAGGTGGCCGCGTCTTAGCGTGGTAAATAGCTGACCTATTCCCATTTTTTAGAGCCTCAGCCACTAGATGCTCGATCATGGAGACGTTTTCAGCGTGGCAACCCACTAAGCCACCGTATTTTATCGTTTCATTAAAAATCTGCAGTAGGACGCTGTCGTCTGCCATCACACCCTCCTTTCTATAAACTAAATATAGTTTGAAGGAGGGCATACCCATTTCTATTAAGGTCTTGATTTGACCGATGTTTTCGGAGGATAGGTTGACTATCGTAGGGTGAAGTGAGTAGTCTATTACGACTTCCTTGTCTGCACTCTCTCTGGTTTTAGCCACTGTGTCTAGCGTCGACTCCCCTCTCGGCGGGGTTGCGAATCCTATGATTGTTGTGGTGCCCCCCCAAGAGGCAGCTTTGGTTCCCGTGAAGTGGTCATCTTTTGCTTTTACACCCATGAAAGATGTGGCTAGGTGGGTGTGCGGGTCGATGCCTCCTGGTAGGATATATTTTCCTTTGGCGTCAATCGTTTGATCTGCCTTTATTGTCGTGTTCTTCGCGGTTACTCCTACAATTTTTCCTTTGTCAATGAGTAAGGTAGCATCGATTACGCTGTCGGGGAGGACAATTTTACCATTGTTGATTCTTAGGTCAACCATATCAGGTAATAATTCACCCATTTTGTTTTAATAATTTCCTTTAAATAACATCGATATGACTCATTTTAAGTTTGCTTCAACAATCCCCTAATTTACTGCACGCGCATCAGTTTGCAACACTAGGTAAAATCAATCTATGAAAAATTTTTTAT
>CAZIAF010000087.1:0-8152 GCA_964537625.1 uncultured Candidatus Bathyarchaeia archaeon | reverse complement strand
AGTAGTCGCACATGCAACGACCAGGAACCTCGATGAACCTCTTTTTCTCATTCAAATACACATTCTTATTGTCTAAAAATGTTATAAAAGTTGTAGTGGTTAAACTACTTAGCTAAAATTAGGGTTATTAGAAGAATTCCTTGCCGTCCTTTGAGACTAGGCGAGCCCAGTAGGCGTTGACATCGTCTTGGATCTCTTTAACCTCATCGTCGGTGATGTGGCGGAATCTTCCCTGCATCTTAAGGACGTCTTTCACTGGTTTGAGTTCTTTTGGTTTGTATGTTATGCGGAACTTTTCTCCGTCGATGACCTCGTAGAGAGGCCACATGCCGCTTAGGACCATCTCTTTCCCGATTTTGACAGCGTACTGTGGGTCGAATCTCCAGCCCGTGGGGCAGGGAGCTGAGATCTGGATGAAGCGGAAGCCTTTGATGTTCTTTGCGTACTCTAGTTTGCCTATGAAGTCCTCGGGATATGCGATGCTGGCTGTTGCCATGTATGGTATTCTATGGAGAGCGACCATTGCTGCTACGTTCTTCCGTCTCTCCTTTTTGCCTCTGCTGAACTCACCTATTGGGGTCGTAGTAGTTTCAGCGTATTTTGTGGTGGCGCTGCTGCGTTGGCCACCTGTGTTCATGTATGCCTCATTATCGTAGCATATCCAGAGGACGTTCTCGTTTCGCTCAGCTGCGCCTGAGAGGCCTTGGAAGCCGATGTCGGTCGTGCCTCCATCACCTACAATCGCGGTAACTATGGCGTCCTCACGATCCATTCTTTTGAAGGCACGGCTAAGGCCCGTCGTCATTGCTCCTGCACCCTCAAAGACCTCGCCGTAGATGCTTGGCTGGTCTAGGTTGCCGAAGGCTGGGCCACAGCATGCTACCTCCTGTCTGACCATTTTGTCCTTTAGGACCTTGGCGACTATCCTTGCTACTGAGGCACCGGTGCAGCCCTGGCACGCTTGGTTCGCTGCCTGGATGTATTCCTTATCGTCTAGCTTTACGAGCGGAACTGGTTTACTCATTTCATTTTCCTCCTATACCCACTCCACCAGGGGAGAAACCTTAGCGCCACTGGCAGCCTTAAGAGTCTTCTCACCTATCTTCACGATATCTTGGACGCGAACCTCCTTTCCACTGAGTCCCGCGTGGAACTGGAGCGTTTTAGGTCTCTTTTCAACCTCATACATCGCGTTTCTGATCTCACCGAAGGTCCAACCGCCTGAGCCGATGCTTATGTTGCGGTCGATGATGCCTATCGCTTTTACCTTAGGGCCGATACGCTGGAACTCCTCCGCGGGGAAGGGCTTGAAGGTCTTTAGTCTAACGAGACCAACGTTTTTTCCATCTGCCTGTAGCTTATCGATTGCGACACGTGCAGTGCTCGCGATTGTGCCCGCGGCAACAATTACTGCATCAACGTTCTTCGTCTTGTACTCCTCAACGAGGCCGTTACCATAGCTGCGGCCGAACATCTTTTTGAACTCGGAGTTCACTTCGACTATTACTTTTTTTGCGTTCTCCATTGCTTGCTTGTCTTCAACAAAGTTTGCCTGTGGATCACGACCCACGCTCCACTGCCTCATCTGGAATGCTTTACTCTCCTTACCCTGATCGGGGAGGAGGGGAATCGTGGTCTTGTATGGGGGTAAGAAGGCGTCGACCTTCGCTTCGTCGGGGATGTCTATGGGCTCATCGGTGTAGCTGAGGATGTATCCGTCACCTGCGAAGATTATCGGGAGACGGACGCGCTCATCTTCTGCAACCTTGTAAGCCATGAGGCCTGTGTCGAGAATCTCCTGGCCGCTCTCGCACTCCATCATCATCCAACCTGTCTCGCGTTGTGCCATCATATCTGTCTGGTCGGGGTCCATGCCCTTGATGCCTCTATGCATTAAGGCCATGACGAGTGGTATCCTGTTGTTCCTTGTGGCGATCATTGGGTGATGCATGTAGAGGAGTCCTGGACCGGCTGTCGCTGTGAACGCGCGGACGCCTGCAGCGCCTGCTGTGAATGCTGAGGCCTGAGCTGTCAACTCTCCCTCGACGTTGACGTACTCGGCGTCGATCTCCCCGTTGGCTACCATGTCTGCGATGTATTGGACTATGGTTGTTTGGGGGGTAATCGGGAATGCAGATATGAACTTCGCCCTTGCGAGTCTGACTGCGTGTGCGACTGCTTTGTTACCTACCATAACTTCGAATTTTTGTGGCATAACTCATTCTCCTCCTTAAATTGTCTCCTGGACCCAATCGATGGCTTTGGTTGGGCACTCTTCGTAGCAGATACCGCAGCCCTTGCAGTGTTGATAGTTGACTATGGCTTTGTTGTTCTTCATACCGATAGCGACCTCTGGACAAAGGATGTAGCAGCGGCGGCAACCAACGCATTTAGCGTCGTTGAAGACGGGGCGGAAGAGCCTCCAGCTCGAGACATCTCGCTCACCTGCCTTACGTGCTCGACTTTCTAGCTTTACCTCTTCCATCTTGACGTTTGAGACGTCGACGGCGGGAGTCGCGACTTCGTATGCTTTCTGCATCGCTTTGATGTTCATTTCACCGATTCGTCCGCTCCATTGGTGCTTCGCTGCCTCTTCGAGGCTGCTTAGATTTACAATGCCTGTGACTTTTGCGAATGCCCCGAGGATGGCGGTGTTTGTGATGGGTCTACCGATGGTCTCCATAGCTACTTTTGTAGCGTCGACTGTAGCGACCTTAAATGGTCCACCGATGCCTGTCTCGAGGCCACTATGTGGGTGGTTGACGAGTACGAGACCACCATTCTTTAGCCCCTGGGTCACAGGGACAGTTTTAGCTAGGAGGGGGTCGAGTACGACAACCATATCTGGTTCGTGAACGAGGTCGCGCTCGTAGATCCTGTCCTCCGCGATCCTTAGGAATGATTGGACCGGTGCCCCGCGCCTCTCGGTACCGTACATGGGGATGCCCATTGTGAACTTTCCTTCATAGTACAGTGCCGTTGAGAGGAGTCTGACGCCGGTGACGGCTCCCTGGCCGCCCCTTCCGTGGAACCTGATCTCCATCAACGTGGTCTGCTCCCTTTGTTGAATCCGTTAACCTCTTTTTCCGGAGGATATAACCGTTCTGGGTGCTCTAAAGGCGTTAAAATATGTTATTTTTGTTATGAATATGGCAAACTTTAAGAAAAATGCATCTGATTTTCGGGGGTCATGAAAGCTCTGATTATTTACATAAGTGGCTCAGGTAACACAAGAAAACTCACGAGGCGTTGAAAACGCATCTAACGGCGAAAACTTCATGGTAATGGGTGAATGGATTGTAAAGCCTTCAATACTTTTGGCCCTCCGAACTGATTAGAAGCATTTACAAGGATAGACCCAACACAGAGAATAGTGAGGATGCAAAGAGATTCGTTGCAAACTTTAATAAAAAGCCCTTTTTTAAGAACGAAAAAAGGTGACTTTGCTCAGCCTTAAATCATGGAAAACGCCGAGTATACCGCGAATCCTATGAAGCTAGTCGTTTATGGTCCTCGTAAGAGATTAGGGGCTTGGTTAGATGATGGCTCAGTCGTCGATCTCAACCACGCCTATGCTGAACTTCTCACGAGCAAAGGTGAGCCGAACGTTTACACCAAAGCGGACGCTGAGGTTCCTTCATGCCTTCAAGCTTTCATTGAGGAGGGGGAGGCTGGACTTAAAGCCGCTAAGAAGGCAGTCGACTACGCAAAGAAGGCGAAAGTCGACATTAATGGAGAATCGCTCGTTCTTCAAAATGTAAAGCTCCATGCACCTCTCCCCAGCCATGCGACGAGAATCGCTATGACAGGTGCAAACTTCTACGACCATTCCGCAGACGTATCGAAAATGTTCGGCCGGCCCACTTCTATAGAAGAGATAAAGAAGCAGGTTGCTGCCGGCACTTACGATGCCTGGGGCTTCTGGAAGCTAGCCCACAATGTTGTTGGACCCGACTCATCAATACCTTACCCCACAAGGACTCAACGACTCGACTATGAGATAGAGGTAGGCGCCGTTATTGGCAAGAAAGGAAAAGACATCAAGGAAGAGGAAGGTGAATCCTACATCTACGGTTACACAATAGTCAACGACCTGAGCATCCGTGACGGCCCCCGAACAAGAAGCCCGGACGGTTTCTTTTTCGCTAAAAACTTCGATGGCTGCGCCCCGATGGGTCCATGCATAGTCACCAAGGATGAAGTAGGGGATGTCTATCAGCTGAAACTCAAGCAGACCGTTAACGGAAAGACGAGACAGGACGGTAAAATGTCCAGCATGATCAGGAAGTATCCTTGGTGGATCGCCTGGCTTAGTATGGACCTGTATCTTTATCCTGGTGACATAGTTTGTGGGGGAACCTGTTCAGGTACCGCATTAGACACGAGTCCTGTAGTCGATGGTAAGACTAAACCCGATAATTTCCTAAAACCGGGAGATGTTCTAGAGGCGACAGTACCCGGGATCGGTAGCCTAAAAACTTCGATCGTGAAAAAGTAACTTCTTTTATTCTCACTCACACTTTTTTCTTTGACTCGTCTTGAGCTACATCGCCGTCGATATAGGCGCAACGAACATACGCGTCGCAGTGGGCGACGATGAGGGTCTCAAAGCTAAGCTTTCAGAGGTGACAGACCGGAAGAATGGAGCTTCTGGTATCCCGCGGCAGATAGCAAGGATGATTAGAACACTCGGGGTTTCCCCGAGGGCGATTGGGATCGGTTCAATTGGCCCCATAGACATAACGAAGGGGATGATCGGTGATACCCCCAATTTTCCATTCAAAAACATCCCCGTGGTTGAGCCGCTCAAGGATGAGTTCCACGTTCCTGTTGCGCTGATGAATGACTGCAGTGCAGCGGTAATTGGAGAGCACGCCTATGGTGGGGGGAAAGGGATCGATAACCTGTTTTATGTGACCATGAGTACGGGTCTTGGCGGGGGTGCAATCGTAGATGGGCATCCGTTGGGTGGTAAGGATGGAAACGCCCCCGAGATCGGGCACATCGTAATCGACCCTAACTCTGAGCTCGTCTGCGGCTGCGGTTGTAGAGGCCACTGGGAGGCGTATTCGAGTGGTCCGAATATTCCTAGATATGCAAAGCTGCTCCTTCGAGGAGTCGACCTTAAAGGAAGCGTGCTTGGGGAGTTGATGGGGAGCAACCTAGCGAAGCTGACGTCCGAGATTCTATTCCAAGCTGCGAAACAGGGGGATCATGGGGCTAGTCTGGTCGTCAACAGTATTGGGAAGATAAATGCGGTGGGATTCGCAGATATTGTAAACGCCTTCGACCCTGAGTTGATTACTGTCGGCGGTTCAATCGCGCTAAATAATCCTAATGCTATATTGAATCCTATCAACGATTTAATAGATGATTACTTGATCAACAGGAAGCCCCGGATTGTAATTACTCCGTTGGGAGCCGATGTCGTCCTCTATGGTGGATTCGCCTTAGCGTCGAAGTTGGCGAGGGATTTTCTTTAACATATTGGTCTATGCGACTCCAAGACTGGAAGTGAGGCTGGAGGATATAGGTAGAGTTCAAAGCATAGCCTAACTCGTTAAATTCCCATAAGAACACTGGCTCCTAGACTACGTCCGTTAGCTGAAGCTCTTGACAATGACTATGTTATCCTGGTTGTTCCTGTATTGGATTAAGCTTCCTTGGTAGAAATAGAGGACGAGCTCGAGGTTAAGTTCCCTTACCACTAGACACTGGAAGATCTGGGATCCGATGTTAATTGATTGGAGGGAGGAGTCGATGCCGACTTCGAAGGTATAAACGACTCCCGCCTGTGGAATGAGCGCGTTTATCTTGTATTTTTTGCCGGGCTCGGCTTTGAAGCTCTTCAGAAGTATTTCCCAGTGAGCAGGGTTGTTATTATCTATAACGACAAAGCTGGTTGGCGTAACAATGTCGTCGCTCCTAACTGAGTTATTTCTCGTTCTGGTGATGGTTGTTTTTCCTTCCGTGAAAACACATCGTGCATAGGATTTATCGCCACCCAGGTCAGCATCTACGGTGTAGCTCATGGGCTCGACTGTGTCGCTGACTCTGTAGGTAGAATTTACAATTAGGTGTTTTTCTTCGAAGACGACGTCAGAAGTCGAGTTAACAGTATATAATTTGGATGTTCCCGACGCATCAGCTGTGATCTTGTATTCGAATAATCCGATCAAAGTACCGTCTTTGATGTAGTTGAATTTTAACACCTCCGTTGTGATGAGAGTGAGGCCAGTAGGTTTGTAGTCGATGAAGGGGTTGACGTAGTATGAGTAGAGTTCGATTGCTATTGTAACGCTGAGGAGTAAAGCAGCGATGATGATTATGTTTCGTTTATTCAAAGTACCCATAATACTGGACTTTGAGGGTGTTTAAAAGGGGTTTGAGCAGTCAAAAGTATTTGTTAGCTGTAGCCTGCAGGTTCTGAAGCGCGTCAGCAATTTTTTTTCGTGTCTTTGTTAACTCGACTTTTCTCATATTGGTGTATTCGCTATGCTCCTTCAGCATGCGTTTGACCTCGTTAGGGTGAGGGCCTCCAAGGCTTTTACGTCGGAGGAGGCTCTGCATCGGGTCTGTTGCCTTCTCTATTGTAGCTTCGGTGATTTTGATCTTCTTTCCGTAGAGTTTCTGTGCGCTTGCTCGTACATCTTCGGGGGTCAGCTTATTAAGGGTCCATCCTTTCTGGATCACGAAGTTGACGAGGTCCGCGGCTACCTTATAGGACTCGCGGAAGCTAAGGCCTGCGTCACTTACTAAAGTCTCCGCCAGCTCTACAGCCATGGTGAAGCTGCCTTGTACCTGTTTACCAATTTTCTCGGGTTTAACCTTCAAGGTGGCTATGATTCCCGTCATGATCTCGGTGCAGGTTAGGGTGTTATCGATAGTCCGCCAGAGAATCAGTTTGGTTTCTTGGAGATCTTGATAGTATCCGCTTGGGATCCCCTTCTCCATTGTGAGGATCTCTACGAGGGAGCCGAATGCTTCGCCTGTCTTGCCGCGGAGAAGCTCAAGGGTGCTTGCGTTCTTCTTCTGAGGCATTATGCTGCTGCTGGAAGCGTATTCATCCGCAATTTCGAGGTAGCCAAACTCGACTGTGCTCCACTCAAGGATATCCGCTGCGATCCTGCTAAGATCACCCATTAGGATGGCGCATACCGATGCAGCTTCGACAGCCCAATCTCTACTACTCGTTGCCTCAATAGAGTTCTCCTGTATGCCGTCGAAGCCCAGGAGCTCGGTGGTCCGCTTGCGATCGATGTTTATGCTTG
Source organism: uncultured Candidatus Bathyarchaeia archaeon (assembly GCA_964537625.1). GTDB lineage: Archaea > Thermoproteota > Bathyarchaeia > TCS64 > TCS64 > UBA8941. The sequence continues at coordinate 881 of CAZIAF010000087.1, read as the reverse complement.
TACCTCCGACGGGGCCAGCTCCGAGAGGGTTAGTGTTAACTCTGGCGAAGCATTCCATGAACCTTTGCTGGTCGCGGATGAGGATGTCGGCGTAGCTGCTGAGATAGGCGCCGAGGGTACCTACCTGCGCGTGTTGGCCGTGAGTGTATAGTATCATCAGAGTCTCGGTGTTTTCGGAGGCCCGTTTCTGGAGGGTATCTATGAGGTTGAGGATTTCCTCGGAGATGTTGAGCAGGTCCTCGCGGAGTCTTAGCTTTATGTCGCAGACGACCTGGTCGTTTCGGCTGCGGCCTGTGTGGATCATACCACCGGCTTCGATACCGATCCGCTCTATGACTTTGGTTTCTATGTACTCGTGGACGTCCTCGTACTCGGCGCCGATGACTATTTCGCCGGCGCGCCATTTCTCACGGACCTCATAGAGGGCTTCGAGTATCTGTTTGAGCTCCTTAGCGGGAATGATGCCCTGCTCGTGGAGCATGATGTCGTGGGCGGTTGTGTTGTTGAGGTCGTCCTCGAGGATTCGCAGGTCTTCTGGGACGCTCGTGTGAAACTTTGCGGTTCTGTTGTCAAATTCCTTGGCGAGGCGAGATCTGAAGAGTGAGCCTGTTGACATTTGTTTAACCCGTTGCCTTTTGGTGTGGGTGGTCCATTTATATCCATTATGACATAGATGTGCCATTTACATAAGTTTATGTCGTGGATAGGACATTATAACTAACCTTAAAAGAGAAGTAATTTGTGCATAGCTCGTGCGGGTGAAATCTATGCTTTATCTACGTTATATTTCTCGTAGAGTTTTTTCAATTTTTGATCGAGTTCTTTAGCGCGCTCCTCATTCTCCTTTGGCTTAATCTCCGGGCAATCGTATCCAACGACTT
>CAZIAF010000086.1:0-8188 GCA_964537625.1 uncultured Candidatus Bathyarchaeia archaeon | reverse complement strand
AAGGGTGATTTACCCCTAATTTGTAGATTGAACATGTAATAATTCACTTAACGTGTAACGTTTTTCACTGTTGAAGTCCAGTTAGAGGAGAGGCGCCTTGCGAACTGCCATAATCCTCGCTGGAGGTAGGTCAAGCCGAATGGGAGGCGAGAAGGGGCTTACAATGTTGGACAGCAAACCTCTGATCACCCATGTCATAGATAGGCTCAGACCTGTAACAGATGAGATTATTATAGTTGTTAGCTCAGAAATCCAGAAAGAGAAGTACTTTGCATTCGGAGTGAGAGCAGTCGTTGACAAGCTCAAAGGAGAGACCCCAATCGTGGGCGCTTATTCAGGTTTCACCGAGGCACAAGGCGATTACGCTTTCATGACCGGTTGCGACCAACCCTTAATCAACACAGCAACTGTGAAACTCCTCTTCTCCGAAGCCGAAGGCCACGAAGCAGCCACCCCAACTTGGCCAAACGGCTGGGTGGAGCCCCTACACACCGTCTACAGAGCGAAACCAGCGGCCGAGTGCGCCTACAGGCTCATCATCTCCGGTGAGAAACGCCTCAGGATAATACTACGGAGCCTAAACGACGTCAAATTCGTTCCCATAGACACCCTGAAAGAGCTCGATCCCAAACTCCTAACACTAATTGACGTCGACACCGAGGAGGACCTTCAGCGGCTCAAGCCACATCTAAGTGGCGAACCCTGACAACGACTGAACTGTAATGTGGACCTCCCCCTAATGCCTGCCTCATGCCTTGTATGAGCTGATTCTGAGGCCTCCCAAGTCGATCGATGAAGGGCCTCGGCGACCAAAGGATCCCTGATCTAACCCGATCCCCAACGGAAGCCTTGACCTCGATTTCACCCAGATCATTGTGGAGAACAACCGTATCACCATCTCTTATCTCAAGTCTCTCCGCGTCCTCAGCGTTAACCCAGACAATCTGTGGAATTTCCCCATAGACATCCCTAAACTGACTGTGAGTCCACAAAGGAAGAGCGCTATTAAGGAGAATAAAAGAACCAACTGCCACCTCAACAGAGAGCTGACATGGTAACGGGGCTATACCTTCTTTAGCTATTGAAGAGTAGAACTCAATCTTACCCGACGGTGTTTGGTACTCTTCCCTACTCCTCTCACTAACCTTGAAGGTCGCTCCCTCTTGAAGCACATGTGGTGTACCCTCCTCAATTGCGCCTTCGAACGCCTTCTTCAAAGCTTCTAAAGGATCCTCGTAGAGCCATGCCTCCCCCCGACCTAACCGCTCAGTCATCTCTTTCATGACCCACACCTCAGGGCGACTCTCCCCCACAAGCTCCACACAACGATGACTAAATCGTGTGTAGGGATGAGAGTCAGAAACCACAACATCCTCTTTCTCAAAGAAGGTCGCGGCGGGCAACACAACGTCGGCGTAGTCACAGGTCTCAGTCATATGAGTATCGTGCACCACGACGAAGACATCATCTCTCAAGAGTCCCCTCCTCACAGCAGCAAGGTCAGGCAAAGTTAAAGCAGGGTTCATCCCAACAACGTAAACAAACCTGAACTCACCATCGCGTAGATGTCCCCCCAATGAAGTCTGGCTAACAGTCTTCCAACCACCACCTGTTTGAGCTAATCCAGAGAGGTAATCGTAGTCGATAAGCCGTCCCCTACTATTGGTGTAGCTGAATCCCCGATGCTCCCCGAGGAGTGCTGGTAGCAAAGAGACCGCCCTCACGGCTTCAGCGCCTTGAATACTCTTCTGGAAACCGATCCCCATCATAACAGCGCCCGGCCGCCTCTCAGCATATAGCTCTGCCAGTGATTCGACGTCCATCTGTTTGATGCCTGTAATAGACTCAACAATATGTGGTGTCCACCTTAACACCTCATCTCTATATAGGTTGAAACCCACCGTGTGTTTGTCAATAAACTCTTCATCAATGTAGCCAAGCTCAATGAGGCATCGGGCGACACCGTACGCTAATGCTACGTCGCTCCCAGGTCTGGGGCTCAACCAGAGGTCCGCTGCCTCGGCTGATTCGCTTCTTCTTGAATCAACGACGACTATCAGGGCTCCGTTCTCATGCGCCTTCATAGCGAGACTCCACTGGTGCGCGCTGCTTACCTTTGCGTTGAACCCCCAGAAAGTAATTATTTTCTTCCTTAGAAGACTCTCTGGGCTAACACCATAGCTGAGGCCGTAGTGAAGTTTTAGCGCCTCATGACCAGACCGGCTGCATATTGCGTGATCCGTATGAGTGGCACCGATAGCACTCCAGAGCCTGGTCCCGAACTGTGATGAAATTAACCCAGTGTTTCCGGAATAGTCGAGGAGAAGTACGCTCTCAGGACCATACTCCTCAAGGGTCTCACTCAGCCTATCCCCAACTACACTCAACGCTTGGTCCCAGGAGACCCTGCTAAATCCGGCCCCTGGCTTATGTCCAGTTCTCACCCTTGGGTACAAGACCCTCTTCTCGCTGTAGATCCTCCTCGAGTCTCCAATCCCCCTAGGGCATAAAAAACCGTTCGTTACAGGATTATCTCTCCCACCGGTAACCGAGACTACCTTACCGTCCTGTACTTCGACATCCATAAAGCAGGCGTCGGGACAATCCCTAGCGCACTGGGTCTTCACCAGCTTCGAAGGCACAAAGAAATAGACTCTAAACCACCTATTAACCTAAAACCCCTGTTGTTAACACGATTATGTCAAGCAACCTAGTCTAATTAAACCAAAAGTATATAAGATGCGTAAGGCGAGTTGCCTTTTAAAATGATGGTGTAGATGATGGGTTTCCGTGATAAGTTCAAGAACGCGGACACCGCCCTCACCTTTAATGATGTGATTCTTCTTCCCGGATGGACAACCTTAGAACCCAACGAGGCGACGGTCAAGACCCGGTTAACAAAGAAGATCGAGTTGAATGTCCCCTTCCTCAGCAGTCCAATGGATACTGTAACAGAGGCGGAGATGGCGATCGCCCAGGCTAGAAACGGCGGTCTCGGCGTCCTTCACCGCAACTGCACGGTCGAAGAAGAGGTCGACATGGCTAGACAGGTGAAGAGAGCGGAGGCCGTTATAATCAGGGATGTCATAACCGTGACACCCGACACAACGGTTGGTGAGCTCCTCAAGCTTATGGAGGAACACCACATCAAGGGATTCCCCGTGGTCGGTCGAGGAGACAGGCTCGTCGGTATCGCCACATGGAGAGACGTCAGGCTGGCTGAGCCAGCCCTCAAGGTGAGGGACGTTATGACTAAAAAAGTCGTAACAGGCGCCGAGGAGATCACCCTCGACGAGGCGAAGATGATTCTTCACAAGCACAAGATAGAGAAGCTCCCCATCGTTGACAAGGATAAGCACGTCAAGGGGCTGATCACGATGAAGGACATTACCCTCAAGGGTGACTTCCCTGACGCTATCCGCGACGAGGAAGGTCGCCTAATTTGCGCTGCGGCAGTGAGCCCTTTCGATCTCGACCGCGCTAAGGCACTAGACCGGTATGTCGACATCCTAGTCACCGATGTCGCCCACTTCCACAATAAGAATTGTTTCGAGGCTACCAAGAAAATCCTGAAGGAGGTTAGCGCTGAAGTGATAGTTGGCAACATAGGCACCTACCAAGCTGCTGAGGACTGTATTACGAAGCTCGACGGTGTTGCTGGTCTCCGAGTCGGCATAGGCAGCGGTTCAATCTGCAGCACTAGCATTGTAACCCGCGCAGGTGCACCGACACTATATGCAACTTCGAACGTTGCAGATGCTATCAAGGAGTACCAAGCAAAAATCAGCATAGTATCCGATGGTGGCCTCCGTAATCCCGGCGACATAGCTGTCGCTTTAAGCGTCGGGGCCAGCTGCGCTATGATGGGAAACGTCTTCGCAGGATGTAGTGAATCCCCCGGACGCCTCGTCTCTATGGAAGGCCGCTATTACAAGGAGTACTACGGCATGGGCTCTGCGAAAGCCCGGAAGAAGCGTTTCGTCATTGATAGGTACAGCCAGCCGAGTAAAGCGATAAACGAGGGTGTTGAGGGCTGGGTCCCGTACCGGGGACCGGTTGCTGACATTATCCGCGAGTACATTGGAGGTCTCAAAGCAGCAATGGGATACATCGGCGCAGCTAACATACCCGAGATGTGGGAGAAAGCGAAATTAGCTATGGTAACTGAACGCGGCTACCAAGAGATCGCGCCCCACGATGTGATGACCCCCGGCCCCAATAAACTCCTCTAATCTCATTTTTTCTTGCTATTCTCCTGTTAATCCTGTGCGCTCCAGTAGGGAAAACATATTATTTCCTCCGGAGCGCCTTCACCACCAACAGAGGGGGTATCAAGATGATCACTAGGGCACTCATAAGTGTCTCCGACAAGACTGGCCTCGAGGAGCTTGTAGAAGCTCTCGGTAAATTTGGTGTCGAGATCGTTAGCTCAGGTGGAACAGCAAAGAAGATCAAAGAGCTAGGATACAGGAAGCTCACTGAGGTCTCGGACTATACAGGCCACCCTGAGAGTCCCGGGGGGCTCCTCAAGACTTTACACCCCAGAGTTCATGGCGGCCTACTTTTGAGCCAGACTATTCCCGAACATAGAAAATTCATGGAGGAGCATGGGATCAAGCCATTCGAGTTGGTGGTGGTCAACCTTTACCCATTCGAAGCAGCTGTAGCTAAGGGTGCTGATCTCTTGACAGCTGCTGAGAACATCGACATCGGCGGTCCCACGATGATCAGGAGCGCAGCGAAAGCTGCCCTTCTATACGGAATAGTTGCCGTCGTCACCGACCCCTCCCAGTACAAAGATATTATTTCGGTTCTCAAATCGAATAAGGGTGATATCCCGGCTGAGACGAAGAGGGAGCTTGCCGAGAAGGCGTATGCTCATACATCTGGCTACGATGCGGCGATAACAGCATACCTTGAGAAGGAGAGAAAGATGAAATGAGCATAAAGAAGCTTTACAGAACCAAGCTCGAGGAGAGCTTCCCCGCCACCGTGAAGATTACGATAGGCGATGAAGAGGTCATTTATGATAAGGTTCAGAGTCTCCGCTACGGCGAGAACCCTCATCAACCTGCCGCGTTTTATGCGCCGAGGAACGCGAAGGATATGACAGTCGGCGCCGTGAATATTCTTAAGACAGGGAAGGGCGGTCTCAGCCAGACTAACATCGAGGATATGAACAATGCCATAAATATTGTCCGGTACTTCGAAGAGCCGGCATGTGCTGTTATGAAGCATGTCAATCCCAGTGGCGTAGCCGCCGCTCGTGATGGCGACAGCCTTAAGACAGTCTATATACGAGCTCGTGACAGCGACTCCGTTGCTGCCTTCGGAAGCGTTGTTGGCTTTAACAAGTCCATCGATAAAGCAACAGCTGAGGAGATCATGTCCAGCTACGTCGAGGCGGTTCTCGCCCCCGGTTATAACGCAGATGCGCTTCCAGTCTTCGAGCAGAAGAAGGATATTAGGATCATCCAAATCGACAACATTTACAAAGCGAGTCGCTTTGTTGGCGAGGAACAGTGGCCGCTGGTCTTCAGCACAATGACCGATGGGAGCATCGTTCTCTCAGCACCGATGTTGACGAAGATCAGGAGCGTTAACGATCTCCGCTGGGTTACAGAAAGGAAGGGCACAACGAAGGAGGCAGCTGATCTACTCTTCGCATGGTATGTGAATCTCAATGTTCGTAGCAACGGTGTTGTCCTCGCCGACGGTAAACAAACCCTCGGTATTGGCACTGGCCAACAGGATAGAGTCATTGCAGTCAGGCAAGCCCTCCAGAAGGCGGAGGAGCGTGGTCATAGGGACAGGATCAAGGATGCAGTCCTTGCTAGCGATGGTTTTTTCCCGTTCCGAGACAGCATTGACGCCCTAGCTAATTATAATATAAAAGCCTGTTGCCAACCCGGGGGAAGCATAAAAGACGATGAAGTCATAGCTGCCTGTAATGAGCAAGGTATAGCCATGGCGTTTACCGACGAGCGCTGCTTCCGCCACTTCTAACCAATCTCTCTGATTTATTTTCTCAGCCTTTCCGTTGTCGCTGATAATAATTTTTTTTAGTAAAACAATCTATTTATTCTCAATGAGAATAGGCAGAGTCTACCTATACTCAATTATCTCGGTTGTGGCCCTAGTTTTCCTTGTCTACAGTCTGCTTAATCTGGAGTCGTTGAAACTTTCCCTTTTTCACCCGAGGGTTCTTGTAGAAGCGGTCATATGCTTTATTGGATTAGCCCTCACTGTACGAGAAGTTAGAAGATGAAGCAGTTAGCAGTTTTGACTATTTTTAATATTTACAGTACCAAAAACTTAAAACTTTAAAGGTTCCAATCTTTACTGTCCTCGGCGAGAACAACATGGGGCTCTGGACTTTTGAGAAGCTCAGCTCCTTCTTTCACCTCGTCTTCACCCTGAGAGCCGATTGCCTCATGATGACGGACAACCTCGCTTTCTTATACCGTGAGGTGACCGAGTTCATTCAGAGGCTAATCTCTACTTAGGGGGCTCGTACTACAGTGGGGGCCACCAAGCATATCCAGATAGCTGTCGTCCCACTCCTTCACCTTAACTCCTGCTGACCTCAGTTCCTCATTCGTCGTCTTATTCCGCTTATAGGCTATCACTGTTTTAGGCCTGAGTGCGACGACGTTGCTGGCACCTCGTGCCTGTTCCAAGAATGTAGAGTAAAGGTGCTCTATATCATTCTCTTTCTTGGCTTTGCCGCCGACATAGATGAGTCCATCGGCGTCGAGTTTTTCTTCTTTGATGAGGAAGTCGATGAGGCTTATTTCAGTACGGCTCGGCTCGGGTTTTCCCTTTCTGTTGACATAAACGGTGGTTCGGCCGCTATTCTTGAAGCCATCAGGATGAATCATGGACGCCATAGGGCGGTAGTCAGCGTCACTCTGCTGTCTTAATGCCTCAAGAGTTTTCATTAAAAGCTTTTTCGGAGGCATGTCCTTCACCATCTCGGTATCCCAGACGTATGGCATCACAAGCGCCCGCCTCTTATCTGGGTAGTTAATAATAACGTCAAGATGCATGTAGTCGACGGCGGGGTAGTCTGGTAGCTGTACCGCGCAAACGTATTTTAACTTGTCTTCTCTGTCGACCTTGAAAAGCTCCTCTGCGCACCGCTTGAAGCCGGTGAGGGTGCTCCTCTGTCCAATACCGATTGCGATAGTTTCATCGTCAATGATCTGGGTGTCGCCGCCCTCGATGTTCTGGGGTTCCGTGGAGACCTCTATAGTATCGTTAGCGTTCCAGACCAGTTCGATGTGCTTCGAGAGTGTGGAGTCGAGTTGGTAGGCGAGCTTAACAACTTTCACTTCGTTACGGCGGCTATAGCGACGCATATTACAGATCACAGTGCCTACCTGGGTTGTGAAACTAGTGTCCCTGCTATAGGGCCAGGCGACACGTCTATAGTCTGGGAGGATGACCCTGTTCTGCTTCGCATCATAATAAGGAGAGATCGGATAGCCATAGATCAAATGCTCTACCTTGAGTTCCTCTGGCTTCGGCGCCTTAGGGAATCCCTTCCATATCTCCTTGATTATCTGTTTTTTCTCCTTTAGGGTCGCCTTATTCAACGCTTCCGTAAGGATGTTTGTGACTTCGAAGACCTGTACCGCCTCCTCCCTGAGTATCTTTGGGAGCTGAAGCCATTGTTCGTGCCCTCCTTCAAATTGGGGGTGAACGCATCGAGAGAGGTACTGAAGGTTGCTTTCTATCCCTTCAAAGGGAAGCCTCTTCTCCCAAAACGACTCAACGCTATCTTGGATGAGTACCGCTTTGAGTTTACCGGACTCCGAGTTGACCGTCCACATGGCATTGAATATGTTCTACAAAGGCTAAAATGGTTTCCAGCCTAGTCGAGCCCCCATTCAATGAGGTTTCCCCGAGCCCATCCCTCTTGAGCGCTTACAATTTAAAGAAGTGATCTTGACGATCAAAAGCCTCACTCTGGACAAGCTCAGCGTGTACGGTGAAAAGAGGCAGATTCGGCTATATGCTCAACCTTTGCAGCAAAAAGGTGCGGGATCCCTGCCAGCTGCAATCAGTAGTCAGATGCAAAACCCATATCTGTTAAAAACTGCAACCCACATTGTTCTCTGAACTCGAGCATGAGGAGGAACACCCTAAATGTCAAACGAGTCGAAAAGCCGACTTACATTTATGA
>CAZIAF010000085.1:0-8224 GCA_964537625.1 uncultured Candidatus Bathyarchaeia archaeon | reverse complement strand
GCGCTGGCCTGTCCCTAAATTGGTGTAAACTGGTGTAAAATGGTTTTAAATCCATATTCCTGTTTTAAGCCAATAAAAGAGCTTTTCGATAAGAAGGATCATGAACCCGCTGAGAGGCCCATAGTGATTCAACATCAGAAAAACAGCCTAATAATAAACGACTAGCTGCCACTGAAGGGCTTGGGAGACCAGGATTCATGGGTTCGGCTCCTTTCGGCTCTGGATTGTCGTCTGAGAAGCGTCGAAACTTGTTGACAGGTGTGGTTTCCTCTGTGTTTCGACGGAATTGTCTATTCCGTAGAGTTGAGGGGGTGGCTTCGGTGAGAAGGTGAGGTGTTGTGTTATGCCCGGGATTGCCATTAAATCAGTTAATAAGAATTAAGACCATTTAAAACCAGTTCTAGCCAATAACGGGACAGGCCAGCGCGCGCTATACGTATACGCTAGCCTAATAAGAGGCAAGCAGCTATGCTATGCTCAGGGCGTAGTTTTACAAATTTATCTGGACCAGTTTACAGTTTTATAGAATGTCGTAATCAGCTTTTTACACAGTTATCAAGATTCTTGGGGAGGGTGGGTATTTATAGAATCGATTGTCGAGGCTGGAGAATTTCTAAACAGCCTAGCGCGCGATTATCATTGTACTACTGAGATTGTAGAGATCGACTCAACTCGATCCTTGTCTAATATGCGCGCGCGAGTGTAAAACTATATGTCATTATAAGTATAAATTTCTAACCTCTGTTAACGTTTCTGCGAAATCTTTCTCTATTTTATACTTCCGTTTAAAATAGGTAAGTATGTTCTTCACGTCTCTTTCAAGCGTCTCGGTGGCGTTTGGGTGACTAGAGGAAATATACTGAGGCCAATCGATGATATAGATATCTCCAGGGTTTGTAACTATAATATTGAAATCGCTGAGATCAGAATGGATGATCCCCACACTATACGCTTTCCGTATATTCCCGATTATATCATTCAAAAGAAATAATGGGTCTTCTATATTAAAGACCTCAGAGAGTTGATGACCGTCTATGCGTTCCATAACTACAGTATGCCGGTTCTGGAATATGGGTTTAGGGACCGAGACCCCTGCTTTATATACAAGAGTCAAAGCTGTGAATTCTTTCTCTGCAGCTAACCGGGATTGGTAGAGCCATGAAATATGTCGTCCCCCTGCGAGGTACTCACGTTTCCGTCGTGTATCTCTAAAGCTAACTCGCCCGAGTCTATGAAACTTGACTGCTACTCTCTCACCTGATGGTGTTAGGGCTTCAAGAACATCAGCTTCCTTTCCCATTCCAAGAGATGATCCTAGAGCGTCGATTATTTCGCCTTTAACAAGCGCATTCAAAGCGAGAAGGTCATAGCTAGTATAGTTCAGAATGTAACCTGTGTAACCCTCTGTTTGACGCCAAATTAGGTCTTTCTCGTCAAGTAGGCTTAACCAGTGTTCCGTTTCTTCCATTCGGATTCCAGCGTATCGAGCAACGGCATCCAACGGTACGAATTCATATTGAGCCATACCAAGTTCAATTCCCTGAAGAACACGAAACTCACGTTTATCCATCCTAGTTATTAGGGAAGCAGCTCGCTCAGCAGAGGACACGAAAAAGAGAAGTGTATACGCCTATTTAGAGCCTCACGCGCGCGTTAAATCAGCGACACACAAATTTTTCAAAATCGAATTTCTATATATCAAGCACACAAATAATGTAATTTCTTAAAAGTTAAACTAGTAGTTTGTGAGATGAAGTCAAACTTACTATTTTTCATATTACAGTTATATATATCATATCTCAAAATATTTAATCCGAAGTCAATGAACCCCGCTAAGAAATTCTCGTCAATTAGGCTAGTTACAATGGGACTATTTACCGCTATAGTAACTGTGGTAACTATGTCATTTTCTGTATACGTTCCTGCTACGAGAGGTTTTTTCAATATTGGGGATTCAATGGTTTTCCTTTCGGCTCTGCTATTTGGTCCATTTACCGGTGCATTTGCTGGCGGTGTAGGGTCCGCTTTAGCCGACTTCTTATTAGGCTATTCATATTACGCGCCAGCCACTCTTATCATAAAAGGTTTTGAAGGTTTTATTGTGGGGTGGTTAAATAATAAGAAACCTGATTTATCCAAATCGAATTGGAGAATATTAACAATAATTCTCGGAGCACTTATAGGAGGCTTACTCGGATACTTCGGAATCACCTACTATAGCGGAGATATCGAGATTGCTCTTGGTAGTTCCTTAATGACACTGAAAATTCCAGAATTGTTTTGGGTAAGCACCTCGATTCTTGTATTTTGTTTAATTTTTTGGCTGGGGTGGAAAAACGATCCAGATATTGGCTGGATGATCTTCTCGGTTATAATTGGAGGCTGTTCTATGGTTCTCGGTTATTTCCTTTTTCAGTATTTCCTAATTGGACCCCTCTTTCAGATCGAAGTCATTGCAATCGCTGAATTACCCATTAATTTGGGACAGATGGTCATAGGAATAACTATCTCCTTACCTTTGTATAAATCGGTAAGACGATATTTGCCGTTTTTACGCTTATCCTAATCGCGCGAGTCTTGTGTCTGTCTAGGCTTTGGAAGTATAGAAGATGTAAACCCGTTTTTCGAAGAGGAACGTTAGATTTGATGCGCCTAAATCTAGCATAACTTTAATTTGTAATACGATGAAATAGTGAAAAACTCGCAATAAGAGAGGGTATTCTCAAACACAGTTGAAGAAACTTCTTAGAGAGTGAATTGTCTCCATAATTGATTAGCAACTCAATTATCTTCAATTTTTATACTTTATTCCACCAATATGGAAGTTCAACCTCTCTATTTATATCTTTAACAAACAAAGAGACCCTACTCCCTGTTTTCTGAAACATAAAACCATTCAAGAAACCAGCATACTCTAGACTTGGCGGCACTCCAAACCAGTGGAAAAGTAGCGCCAGAATAGGTAGATCATGAGCCACATAGAGAACCAGCGTATTCGAATCGGTTCCTGGCTCTGTGTTTTGGATCTCCACGGATGTTCGCTTCGAGTATTCCAAGCTCGGCTCAACCATGGAGGGTGAGTAGCGTCCACTTAGCCAGTAGTTGATCGAGTGGGGCCAATCATGCATCAGGTTTTCGTAGAATTTATCCCAATCCGAATTCGGCCCTTCAAGTATTTTCAGTTCACCCAGGATTTCAGCTTTAATTCCTGACGAGGTTGCTCCTTCGAGGATGCATTCTGCTGTTTCCCTGCACCTTGTGATCGGGCTATGATAAATGAATACGGATCTCTTATCTGGTAGAAGTTGCCCGAAGCCTCTAGCGGCTTCTTTGCCGGCGTCAGTGAGTCTTGTCTTCTTGATTTCGCTCTGCTTTTCGATATTTACACGCTCGGAGTGGCGTATCATCATCACCGCTGATTTATCTTCAGTTAACATCTCGCAGTGGGCGAGGAGCTGAATCACCGGTTTACTCCATGAGTGTTTCTCAAGTATGTGAGGTTTACGAGGACTATACATTGTTAGATTTTGTGCTTGATAATATTTAGAGGATTCGAATTAACCAAAAAATCATTTAAAAATGCACGCGCGGTACTCCTCATCGAAAACGTACTCAATTATGCCTCCGTATTTTTCACATGAGGATTTTCCAGAGTCAGACGGATAAATTAAATCGCACTAGTGCAAATGAGATTTACCCTAGGCTTCATAGATTAATTTAAAACAGAACCCTACTTAAAGAGTTAAACCCAACTCTTTTATTAAGCTCATCGAAAATTGAAGTACTCATGACCCCAAATATTTCCAGCCTCAGTGAGCTTAGGCCAGGTATGGAACATCTAAACTTTAGAGTCAAGGTCATGAATCTTACAGAAATCAGAAAGGTGAAAACTTATTCGGGGTTGGAGCACTCCATCATCGAAGGCGAGGTTGCTGACGGTTCAAATAGCATCTCCTTCGCCGTATGGAACGAAAAGGTTGAACTGTTTAACAGCATCTCGATCGGAGACCGTGTTGAGCTAAATAACTGCTTTATTACATCCTACAAAGGTGTACTCCAAATAAACGTTGGCAGAGATAGTGAAGCAAGAAAGCTCGAGGAGTAAACTCCTGATGACAAGCCTAGAGGAAATGATTATTGAGATTAAGCAATTACTCCCACCATACGGAACCCATGGTTTTGAGCACACGATACGAGTCTATAAAACATGCATTCACATTGGCAAAATTGAGCACGCAGATCAATCCATTCTGCTACCAGCAGCCCTATTACATGATTTCGCAAGAGAGGAACATAACCATGCTGAGGCTGGGGCTGAGAAGGCAAAATCGATACTTAGGAGACATAATTATTCAGAGAACCAGATCGAAAAAATATCACAAGTGATCTCCACTCATAGTTTTTCCGCGAAGAAAACCCCAAAAACACTTGATGCAAAAATTTTATCAGATGCTGACAAACTCGATGCCATAGGTGCCATTGGTATATACCGCACAGCTACCTACAGTGGTGAACATGCAAGGTCTATCGAAGAGTTCATTATACACTTTCATGAAAAACTCTTGAAACTTATCGACCTCCTCTATACAGATGAAGCAAAAAAGATAGCAGTTAAGCGTACCAAATATATGAAGGAATACCTGACGCAGCTAGAAGAAGAACTCATAGACAAGACCTAACTTCCCCAATGCTTGAACAGTTTATGCTCCAAGCGCGTGCATTAATGATAGAATCCAGGTATCACTGGAAGAATGATTACATTCATTCTGCTCAATTTATCTATATTGCGCGTGCGCATCACCCTTGCGTCAACTTTGAATTAGCCACTGACAATTAGTGCAACGAGGTAAATTGGTCTATACATGCGCGCAGCTATATTCTAACTCAAAATTATCCAGCTTATAGTCAGCGATCTTTACCACAGCGTCACTCACGATAAGGTGAAGTCGATCTGTTGCTCCTTCAATACCTCAAGGAGACGTTTACCGTAGATTACACCACATGTACCAGTAATCGCGACGATCAACCACATATTTTATCACCAATTAGGTTAGGGTAAATCAACTAAGAATATGCTTACAAAACTTTACTATAATAAATTTATTCTATTTGATTATGATTATTGGGCATCATCGTCCTCTTCGCTTTTACCCTGCTTACCCTTAGGATTAGGAGACGCAGAAGGATCGATGCATATGTAAACGACGTTATTACCACGGACGAAGACGTCGCCATAATTTGCGACAAGGCCATTTTGATCGTACTCCTTGGCTCCCTTTAGCATGATATTCATGTAGCCATCGACACGGGTCATTTTTCCCCAATACTCACCATGGCCCTTTAGGTTGATTGTGACGTTGCTTCCGACGCTCTTAATAAGTACATTAAGTGGTTTTTTACTAGGCTCCATCTGCTACACACCTTTGGAGGTTCATAGATAAACCAAGAGGAAGATTATAAAAACCTTCTGAACATAAAAAGTTCAGATTGATATTTAAACTTCAAATATTTTATAAATTATCAGCATAGGCAATCCAGTCGTTCGTCCCAGCATCTCCTATGATATCATATTTTATGAAACCTGCATTCTCTAAAAGCCTATAAAAAACTTCGACAGTGAACGCAGCCTTTAGGGCGGTTGATAATATTCGCCCACCGGTCTTTGATATTCTTTTTATCTCTTTTAAGCAACCCAAGAGATCAGGGATATTTTGAAGCAACGTTACGGCATAAACTACATCAAAAATATTATCACGAAAAGGAAGATGTTCGGCATCCCCAAGCACGAGATGACATTTCGCCTTGAGACTCTTCTTCGCTTCTCTAAGTAAATCTGGCGTAAGATCTAACCCAACACTAGTCATATCTAGTCTTTTAAGAAGCAAACCCGTACCACAACCATCATCCAAGATAAGCTCTTCATCTTTAGGAAGAGTCAGAACTAATGCAGCATCATACTTACTATTCTGCTCATGAACGTATCTAACATTATAGAGCTTCCCGCCCAACTCGTCGTAATTTTCTTTTACACGTTGTTTATTCGGGAGACTCATTGTTTTAAGAGAGTGCCGAGAGTGATATGCGTCTTTCGACGATGACTAGAATTGGACATTAATTATATCCATTATCTTGAAGGTATGTTTATTAAAAGCATCAAAGATCGCTTCTTCTAGTTTAACTTGAAGAGTTAATCTCATGTCTTTCATTTAAGATATTTTAACATTTTTAGAAGGGTAGGAGGAATCATCATTTAACATCTATGATTTTAGTGGGACCATTTTTGTATCCATCTTAAATAATTATATGAGATTGATGTTTTTCCATAAATTTTTTAATAATTGTCTCATGCGTATAAGACATAATTCACTTTTTCCTATGATTATGCTTGCTGGGAAGTTTAAATATTAATGTAAACGTCTTAGACTTCAATGGTCCCCAATCTAAGACATAAAAGCTCCAAAGTCTACGATGGCGATGAACGACTTAGTCAGCGTACCCTATTGAAAGGTACTGGATTAACCGACGCTGATATGCGAAAACCCCTTGTAGCCATCGCAAACTCATGGAATGAGATAAACCCAGGTCACATCCATCTTGACAAGCTTGCAAGGTTCGTTAAACACGGTGTAAGTCAGGCAGGTGGAGTTCCGATAGAGTTCAATACAATTGCGGTTTGTGATGGGATCGCGATGGGACATGATGGAATGAAGATGAGTCTCCCCAGCAGAGAGATCGTCGCAGATAGTCTAGAGATCATGATTGAAGCTCATGGCTTCGATGCGATGGTCTGTATGACGAGCTGTGACAAGATTGATCCGGGTATGCTCATGGCAGCTGCAAGGATCGATATTCCCACAATATTTGTTTTAGGCGGACCGATGGAACCAGGTTGTCCGACATGGGGAAAATACAAGGATAAAACCATTACAATCCAAGAAATATTTGAGGCAACTGGTCTTTTAAAGTTAGGTAAAATGACCTTAGAGGAGACAAAGTATCTCGAAAACATGTGTTGCCAGAGCCCTGGGGCTTGTGGGGGAATGTTTACTGCAATGACCATGCAGTGTCTTACCGAAGCAATCGGAATGACTCTTCCCTATATGGCGACTGCTGAGAGCACCGGAATGGAACGAACAAGACTCGCTGTCGAATCGGGTAGGTATATAATGGAACTTCTCGTAAAGGGAATCACGCCCAGAAAAATAATGACCGAGGCAGCCTTCAGAAACGCAATAACCGTAGACATGGCACTGGGAGGTTCGACAAACACTGTTCTTCACCTCAAAGCCATCGCAAGTGAATTAGGTTATGATCTTCCCCTCATGCTATTCGATGAAATTAGTAAGAATACTCCCCACCTTTGTAACATGGCACCCGCTGGACCTTATAAGATAAAAGATCTCCATAGGGCGGGAGGAATACCCGGCGTCATGACTAGAGTTAAAAAACAACTAGATCTCAAGGTGATGACAGCGACGGGTAAAAATCTAAAGAAAAACCTCGAGGATGTTCAGATCTCAAACGATGAAGTCATTAGATCCATCGACAATCCCATTCACAAGGAAGGTGGGATCGCCATTTTACGAGGAAACCTTGCTCCAGACGGAGCAGTAGCAAAGATGGCTGCAATAAGTCCTAAGATGTGGAAATTCACAGGAACTGCTCGAGTATTCGATCAAGAAGAACCTGCTGTAAAAGCAATCTATGCTGGAGAGGTAAAACCAGGCGATGTCTTAGTAATCAGATACGAAGGCCCGAAGGGAGGTCCAGGAATGCGCGAAATGTTAGTAGCAACCAGCGCAATAGTAGGTATCGGTCTCGGTGAAGAAGTCGCCCTAATAACAGACGGTAGATTTTCGGGCGCTTCAAGAGGCCCTTGTATTGGACATATCTCACCAGAAGCAGCAGCAGGAGGCCCAATAGCTCTAATAAAAGACGGTGACCAGATCACAATTAATATCCTCGAGAGAAAAATCGAGCTTATAGTATCCCAGAAAGAATTAGACAAAAGAAGAGAACATTGGTCTCCACCAGAATCTAAAGTGAAGAAAGGTTACTTAGTTAGGTACTCCGCCCTAGTCACGTCCGCTGATAAAGGCGCTGTATTAAAAAGCTAAGTTAAAGCCTCTTCCTTCAGAATCTTCTTGTTCAACGATTCGACGTCATATAAGGGCGTATTCCTTTTTTTATCAAGAGGACGAGCGAATTTTTTCTCCGTCGAAGC
>CAZIAF010000084.1:0-8287 GCA_964537625.1 uncultured Candidatus Bathyarchaeia archaeon | reverse complement strand
GTCCGTTTAAGATGTTGTCTAGTGGGACTACTGTTAACTTTAAGCTGCACAGCGCCGGCGGCATGGATTACTTGAAGCTCGCTGAGCTCGTCTAAAACAGCCAACCATCTTTATTCTCCTTCCTAATTTTTTTTAAAAAAAGTAGCCAAAGCATAGCATTAACCGGGTGTGACAACTCCGAAAGGCACACTTTATGCCTTGGGTTTTTTTATCGACTTTTTCTTATTTCCACACTAAATATTCTACTTTAAACTTAGTTATTCATACAAGTAAGATGCACAGTCAGCCTCGTCGACAATAGTTACTTTTTGTATGTCTCAGAGTAGGCTTCTCAGGGCTTTCGCAACCTCAGCGTAACCCAGTTCCTCGGAGGAGGAGGCCGCTGCGCTTAGGTTCACCTCCCTAGGTTTCTCACCCCAAAGCTTCCTAAAATTCCCAAAATAGATATCCTCGAGGGAAGCTCTTGCGAGATCCAGACCCACGTAAGGCAGTTCATACCGCGTGAGAAGATCATCGGCCTCAAAAGGCGTGTAGAACTCCTTCTCCGACTCCAGGAAGCAGCGGAGGAGCCAGACCCTCGCGAGGTGCTCAGGGATGGTCTTACTCATCCCTATGTCTGTACCGAGGAGAATCCTGTCACTGTGTCGGGTGAAGAAGGTTTTCCACTCGTCTCTGCGCCGAGAGATGTTGTAGATGAGTTCGACCCCCGGGGCTATGTCGACGTACGCGTTGGGGTAGCGCTGGAGTATGTTGCCTAGCCTCTCGATGTGAGGCGAGAGGAATAGAAAGTGTGGGAAGACCACTTTGAGTCTCGGGTAATGACTTAGCACGTTCACCACCTCACCGTAAAGCTCCTCGAGGGTCGGGTAGTCGCCCCTGTAGTAACCCCAGCCTCGGGTCTTCGCCCACTGGGGTGTCTGATCTTCGCTCCAGAACTCCTCAGGGTCACCTATATGGCAGACGACTGGGAGCTCTTCTGCCTGGCAGCTCTCCCAGAACCCCTCGTAGGCAGGTGAGTCGAGTGGGGTGTGCTCGACTCTTAGAACAGGTTTAGCCCCCATCTCCCCGACGCCGTCGTACCCTAGCTCGACGAGCGACTCGATATAACGAGGCCAATCTACATCTTTGAACCGGTTTGTCTCAAAGCTCCACGGCGCGTATCCACCAGCGTAGAAGAGACCCGGTTTCGCCACCTTAAGATAGAGTGTGGAATGGTCAGGGTTACCATAGACGTGCATTTGACTTAACCGGCCGCGGGTCATCACCGTCTCAAGTTCCGATGCTTTCTCCCCAAGTTCCTTTTTGCCGAGTCTTTTATCTGATCTCCAAGGTGACCACGGATGTACATGACAGTCAATAACAGGTCCCTCGATGAATCGCGAGAAATCCATGCCTCTTCAGTTATCTGGTTGCCTGCAAGTGGATAGAATTTATGATTCAGTTATGCAAGAAGTTAGCCTGAACCTGTTATGATTCATAAAAAAAAGTTACTTAACGGTCTTAAGAGTTCTCTCAATTCTGTCGAGAGCCTCGTTGAGTATTGCCTCGCTGGTCGCTATGGTCATCCTGAGATGCATATTGCCATTTGAACCGAAGTCGGTTCCCGATTGGAGGCCCACCTTCGCATTCTCAAGCATGAGCTTGAAGATGTCGTCGTGACTCATCTTGACGTTAAACCTGGGAAACAACAGGTATGTTCCCTGGAGCTCTGGTACACTGCACCCTATCTCCGTGAGCCTCTTCGTTGCGATGCCCCTGGTCTTATGCAGCTGCTTCATGATGCCTCTAATCCAGTATTCACTTCGCTTATCGAGGACAGCCCGCGCAGCCGCACGGCCGAGAGTGTTCATACCGCTGTAGACCTCAGCCGAGCACTTCTTGATGTCAACCATGATCTTCTTGTTAGTCGCCACAGTGTAACCGCACTGCAGTCCAGGTATGCCCCAAGTCTTGCTGATCCCCCAGGTTGTGATTGTGAGGTCAGCGATCTCTGGGTTCAATGATGCGAGTGTGATGTGTCTTCGCCCGTCGAAGAGGATATCCTCCCACAGCTCGTCCACCATCACGTTTATCTTGTGGTCCACAGCGAGGTCGGCTATGCTCTTCAGATCCGCCTCAGTCATGACTCGGCCGGTGGGGTTGTGGGGGTTACATATGAATATCAACTTGGATCTTGGATTAATGAGCCTCTTCAGCTCCTCCTCGTCGAACCTGTAACCATTCTCGTCGTCTAGCTTCCAGTAAACCGCTTTTAGGTTTGCATCACGTGTCTGTTGGTAGAAGTGTTGGTACATGGGATCGTTGAGGATTATCTCGTCCCCCGACTTTGCGTGACTAATCTGGACGCCTAACCACATGCCGGCTATGACGCCTGGGTGTAGAAGAAGGTCCTCTGGGGCGACTGTCAAGTTGTTTTTCTGCTTGATCTTCGCCACCATGGCTTCCCTTGTGGAGGTGTCGTAGGTGTAGTAGAGATCATTTGCCTCGACGGCGTCGTATAATGCTTTTTTTATGAATGGGGCGTGAGGGAAGTCTGGGTCCGCTAGCCACATTCCTATTACATCTGGCGGATATTTGTGCCACTTCTCTTGGGTGGATGCAAGCATGCCCTCAATGCTCGCTGTGTTGAAGATTTCTTCGTTATACACAGAATCACCTCGTTATTTTATGTTGGTCTAACTATTAATGATTTGATTGCAGACGCATATGATCAAAAGAATAATTCCGTTATGTCTTCTATGGATATTTGTTCGTTGGGACGTATGTGTCTCAGTTCAACTTTTCGTAAGCCCAGCCTACGCCTAGAGCCTGAAGAGTCCCAAGTCTTGGAACTCCCTCTTCGTCCCATCCCATCATGCCATAGTAGCTTTTAATTGCTGCTGATAGTTCAGTTTTGTCTACTGCAGTATTAGCGAGGTGGCCACTAGTCTGAGGCTCGAAGAACCTGCTTGGCAGCCAATCGTCGCTCGCCTTGAAGCCTTCTCTGACGTTGAATACCCTCGCGAGGTTTAATGTCCTCTGGGCTGCAAGCACAAGCTCATGCATCGATGCCCCCCATCCAGTAACCGCGTTGAGGAGCTCGATGTACTCCGCGAACCTCCATGGTGGGAACTGGCAGATCGATAACGAGTTTGCGGCGATCTTCATCTCAATCCAGATTTTTACAAGTCTGACCTTCTCAGGTGTTAACTGGAAAATCGGCGCTTCCTCGTAGATGCCGAGGGGCTTAAGACTCTCATAGGCAGCGGGACCCATCCCTGTGTCGTGTATGTTGTGGCAGTGGTCAGCCCCTGTGGGGGAGATAGCGTAGCCTAAGCCGAGGCCCTTCTTTAGCCTAGGTTCATGCATAGGAATTTCCTGACCTTTCACATGGATCGCATATTTCTCTGCACCCTTACCGAAAGCCTTGGCAGCCCTCATGGTGCCATCCGCCAGGATTTCCCCGATGCCTTCTCTTCTAGCTATCATCTCGGTGAGTTTCACCATCGCGTCAGCGTTGCCAAATCGGAGGTCAAGTCCACCGGTATCCTCCTTCGTGATTATGCCGTTCTCATAACACTCCATCGCGAACGCTACTGTACACCCAGCTGATATTGTATCCAGACCCATTCTTTGGCAGATCTCGTTCGCCATACAAACCGCTGCTAAATCTGAGATTCCGCAGTCCGACCCAAAAGCGCCCAAAGTCTCGTACTCTGGACCACCATAATGGGGCTGCACCTTGTAGGGGGTTTCTAGCTTCACCTCTTTCTTGCATGCTACTGCGCAGGCGTGGCAGGTACCCATACCAACCCTGATAGTTTCCTTGATTGTCTTAGCGTCCAGTTTTGATGCTTTGTTGAAGTTGCCATCTCTGAAGTTTCTTGTAGGTAGGTTGCCTGTCGCGACGCCTCTGTCCAATCCGTCTCCCGTGCCGTAGTCGTGCATGCTCTTAGCTTCCAGCTCTATGCGGCTGATTAGGGTCTTAGCAAGCTCTGCGACCCTCTCAGGCTGATGCAGCTTAGGGAAGTTGTGGCCCCTGACTGCAATACCTTTGAGCTTCTTAGATCCCATGACGGCACCGAGGCCGCCACGTCCTGCGACGTGGTTCAAGTCGTTTATTATGCAGGCTATCCTCGCCTTTTTCTCCCCTGAGGGTCCGATGAGTGCTGTCCGGGCGAGTTTCTCGCCGGTTTCCTCTCTCATCTTTGTCTCTGTCTCAGCGACTTCGAGGCCCCAGAGATTTGAGGCATCTCTTAGCTCGGCTTTTCCATCGGTTACCCAGAGCCAGAGGGGTTTTTTCGCCTCACCTCTTACGAGAATCTCGTCGAACCCAGCCTTCTTGACCTCTACCTGCCAGAATCCCCCTGCATCGGCTTCACCGAATCCCCCCGTCAGGGGGGATTTAGCTCCTACTGCGTTTCGTCCGCTTCCTGAGAAGGGTGCGCCTGTGAGCGGACCCATTGAGAATATGAGGAGGTTATTTGGGCCTAGAGGGTCTTCGTGGGCTTTCACCTCGTTTAGGAGGTGGTATGCGATTGAACCCATGCCTCCGAGGTATGCTCTGTACCATTTCTCTTCGGCGCTCTCGACACTTATTTTCTCTGTTGTTAGATCAACAACTAATCTCTGACCGTTGTAGCCTGATGGCATATTTGATACCAGGCATCTATTTGATCTGCGTGCAGTTATAAATTAAACCCATTTAACGCGAATCTCAGCTGCCCTATTAGCTGAATCCGACTATAAGTTTAACATAGGAGAAAACTGATCATAAAGGAAGGAGGTCATAGATGAACACGAGGAAATTCACAATTCTCCACTCAAACGACATGCACGGGGACTTTTTATCCGAGATGCAGGCGGGGGAAACCAAACTTCTTGGAGGCCTGGCACTTCTATCAGGGTACATTAACAAAGTTAGAAAAGAAGAGGAGAATGTCATCTACGTAATAGCCGGTGACATGGTTCAAGGGTCACTTATCGATTCAGAGTATAAGGGGGTGTCAACGATGGGACTGATGAACTACCTCGCCCCCGACGTGGTCTCGCTTGGGAACCACGAGTTCGACTACGGCTTGCCCCACCTTCTATTCCTCGAAAAGATGGCTAACTTCCCGATCGTGAACTCAAACCTCTACATCAAATCATATAATAAGAGGCTTATGAGGCCCTACCTAATAATACAAAAAGCGGGCTTCGAAATTCTGTTCACGGGGATAATAACTGAGAAGGTTATGGATACCCTCAAAAACGACCCCCTCATTGGCAGCTTCGTAACCCTAGAAGACGCAAGTAATGAGATTGGTAAGATAACCAACGCATACAAGAACGATGACATCGACCTCACGATACTTCTAACACATATCGGGTTCGAATCTGATGTTGAACTCGCAAAACTGCTGAAACCTGAGTGGGGTGTAGACATCATAGTCGGCGGCCACTCACACACTATCCTGGATAAACCAGCCATAGTAAATGGGATAATAATCGTCCAGGCTGGCGTGGGAACAAATCAAATAGGCAGGTTAGATATTATGGTCGACGACGACACGAACAGCGTGGTTGAGTACAAGTGGCACCTGATCCCGATCGATGACAGTATAGCGGAACCCGATGAAGCCCTCGGGAACTACTTGACCTCATATCAAAACGTGGTTGAACAGAAATACAACGCAATTGTCTGCAAACTCGCTGTTGAGCACACCCATCCAAAACGTGAGATAGAGACCTCGCTTGGAAACCTCTTCGCAGACGCCTTCGCAGACAACGCCGAGTGCCACGCGATGATGGTTGCAAGTGGATCGATTAGATCCTCGACGCTTGGGCCACTCGTCACTATGAAGGACTTAATGACATGCTTCCCCTACGACGATGTCCTCATGAGATACACGATCATCGGGGAACAGCTCACGAGAATGTTCAGCCACATTATGCGTCAAGATAACAGAAAAGGGGAAGGGGAATGCTACCAAGTGAACCGCAGGGTCAAGGCAGTGTACAGTGACTCCGAGAAAAAACTGGTCTCATTAAAAATAGATGGAGAAGATGTTGACCCGAGCAAAGAGTATACGATTTGCCTGCAGAGCTACCATGCTAAGAACTCCAAAGCCTATCTAAACATCTCACAAGAGGAGCTTCATGCTATAAAGACTAAGGTTGTCACCACATCATCATTCGAGGTTCTGGAGGAGTTCCTAAAGAACAATCAGAACGTAAGCAGGCGAGTGGAGGGAAGACTCGTCTACACACCCTAATCCAATATTTGCATAAAACTTGAGGCATGAATTTTTTCCGTTGATAAAAAATATCGAATCCCAAGCTCGCGGGCTAGTTTATTGAGACCTAGTCGTAACGGCTGCCACAGAATCATCGCGGCATGAGGCGCAAGGGACAAACTTAGTTAAGATCCGAACCTAGAATACGCGTTTCTGATCCTCTCGGCTAATTGTTGCGAGGTTAGACTTGAAAAACCGGTGAAGCTCAGTTTTTGGCTTCAGTTGTTATAAAATATTTGGCGACCATTTGGGAGGCCTCCCAGTCGGGTATTTTCCCTTCCGAATAGAACTGTAAATACTTCTCCATAACTTGTGCGAAATGGTTTTCATGTGTTGTACAGAATTTTTCAGGTATAATAATTTCCCAATTAGTCTCAGTTGATACTACGTCCAAGTTGGGCCAGATTTCACCGAGTTTAAGAATTGAGGATCGGAGTCTCCTCTCGAATTCTGTATCTGATAGGCTCGAGTTGTTCTCGATGTAGAGAATAGGTTTCCACCGTTGCTCGGGACCCTGTTTTATTATCAAGTTGGCTAGGGTTCCTCTCAGCATGGAGTAATGGGTGTCCTTAGCTCTCGAGTTATCCTCAAACTTCCAAAACACCTTTATTTTTATATGGACCCCGCGAATTGAATAAACTAATTCACCGTTATGCTGGACGTTGAGACGGTTATCGGCGTCGATGTCTTTTTTTAGAATGGCTGGATACTCGCTTAGGCCTGTTATGAGTTTGAATTGTTCAATTGTTAGTTTTGTAGGCCAGCTCGTAGCGTAGATTAATTTGATGTCGCGTCTCCAGTCAAGGTTTTGGCAAGGAAAACATATCCATTGGGTCAGATCCACAAGGTGTGTTCCGACATCTGCTACACCTCCACCTTGTTGATTTGCGTCAAAGAACCATGCTGAGCGTTTAAGTGGCTTGCCGTCTACCTCCTTATGAAGTTGGTGGACGCTCTCCATCACAACTGCAGGTTGCTCAGGAGTACTCTTCTCTATAGTGCCGAAAACATCCGGCATTTGAGCAAGCTCCCGCTGGATTATGTTTGTTATCTCATATCTTTCAGTCATAATATCGTATAATAGAATATTATTCTTGGATGCGTATTCGAAGGCTCGTCGAAGAAGCATGAAGTCCGTTGGCGTTATCGCCATCGGTTTGTCGGCAAGCACATTGAAGCCAGCTTCAATTGATTTTAGGATATACTCCGTTTTCCGGCTGTTATTTCCAGAGATTACAACAACATTCCCCTCTTTATCTTGTATCATTTTTTGTAGATAGTTATCGCCTTCGTATACGTGTTCTTCCCAATTTGTAGCGTTAATTTTTCGAGAATTAAAAGCTTTAATTAGGTCAAGATGTGCCTCGAGATCTGGGCCATTAGGCGCATAAACCTGTACAACTGGGCTGACTCTCGGATGCATGTATTTTTGAACCAAGCTTGCATGGAAATGGCCTGGATCCAACGTTATCAGATTTACAGTTGTGTTTCCTTTTTCCCTTGTACTCATTAGTCTAAATAGGAGTATCAAGATAAACGAAAAAAGGATTCGGGTATTCAGCACGATGCGAAATCGTTTAAGAAATATCGTGACCTAGGTTCTCGTTTATTCTATGAGGCTCGCACCACTGTTGTATTTAAATATCTAACACTGAGCGTGAGCGGCTCGAATGCAGAATATCTAAATACCCCCATGTGTCAGTATGAAATGGAAAAAAATGTCAGGTATATTTGGTAGACTCAAAAGTGGCGCGGGTAAAGTAGCTCATAGTGCTGAAAAACTTGCTCATGTGAAAAGACTAGAAGGCGACATTGGCAATATTAAGAAACAGATCGACGAACAGTATCACAAGATAGGCGAAATGATCTACAGGAGTAAGGTCAACAATGAAACTGAAAACCCTCAAGTAGCCGAAATAATACCCAAAATCACAAACATGTTTCAGCAAATAAGCTTTAAAGAGGAAGAGATCAAAAAAGTCAACGAAGAACCCGATCAACCATAGCCCAACGACCTAGCCCGCAGACAA
>CAZIAF010000083.1:0-8489 GCA_964537625.1 uncultured Candidatus Bathyarchaeia archaeon | reverse complement strand
CTTAAGCCAATTGAAGCAGCGTATTGGATCAAAGCTGTTGCTGTAGCCGTGGCGAAGCCCCTTCACCTATACTTCTCCACCGCGCGCGCGATACCCTTTTAGAGGCGTAGAGCTATTCAGCCCCAGAAAGAGTGGTTACACATGGCAGCATTCGATAATGAAGAGACTGGTGTTGTGAAGGTCGGGGACCTTAACCAGTACTCTAGACAAATTAACCTTGTTGTGAAGGTCATCAGCAAGACCGACGTCCGCGAGGTCGTAACGCGGACAGACGAGACAAAGCACAAGGTCTGCGAAGCCCTCGTCGCCGATGACACCGGCGCGATCTACCTCACCCTCTGGGACGACGCTGTTGAGCAGGTCCAAGAGGATCAGATCCTAGCCATCAAGAACGCCTACATGAACACCTTCAAGGGGAGCATGAGGATGAATATAGGTCGCTATGGTAGCTACGATGTTTTGGAGGAGGCACCTTTCGATGATGTCAACCTCGAGAACAACCTTTCCGCGAAGCAGGTCGAGTACGATGGTCCCTCTCGCGGTGGAGGCTTCGGAGGCAGAGGCGGTGGCGATTACGGTAGAAGCCGTAGTTACTAGACTCGTAGCTTAATCTTCTTATCTCGAAATGTATTCTTTCCAGCCATGTCTTCAATGAAACCTGTGAAAGAGCTAGCGGTTTTAGAGACGAACAAAGGTGACATCGAGATTGAGTTTAACCGGGAGAAAGCTCCAGTCACAGTAGAGAACTTTGTCAAGTACGTGAAGGAAGGCTTTTTCGATGGCACGGTCTTCCATCGGATCATCCCTCGGTTTATGATTCAGGGGGGTGGCTTCATACCGGATGGGTCCCAGAAGCGAACTCGACAACCCATCAGACTTGAGGCGAAGAACGGACTCAAGAACAAAGTCGGAACCATCGCCATGGCCAGAACCACGGAACCAGACAGCGCCACAAGCCAGTTCTTCATCAACCTCGTCGATAACGACTTTCTAAACTCCTCCACCGGGAACCAAGGCTACGCCGTCTTCGGCGAAGTCACCTCCGGGATGGATGTTGTCAAAGCCATTGCGATGATAAAAACCACATCGAGAGGTCTCTACAGTGATTGGCCGAAAGAAGACGTCGTGATCAAACGCGCTTACATGAAGTAGATTGTAATTCCCCGGAAATCATGTTTTAAGCGGCGACATCCCCTCCAACTGTGGATAATGATGAATGACAACCTAAAAGTCGCCTTAGATAAATTTCCATATAATGGACAGTTCGGCTCCCCAGAGATCGGTATACAAGCGGATGCCATAGATCAAAGTGGCCTCTATGTGCTCTTGAAAGAGTTGGGGTGCTCCGTCTCCGAGACTTTCACAGCCAAACTCACAACAGAAGAGGAGAAGCAGTATGGCGCACAACACAGGATGGGACTAGCGTCGAAGCACCTTGCCGACGCCGTCGCTTCCCAGCTCAAATCTGGAGCATTACCGATCGGTCTACTACAGAACTGCAACGGCCTCATGGGGATGCTCGGTGGCATCCAACATAGTGGCCCTAGCTGGACTCCTATCAAGGTCGGCCTGGTCTGGATCGACGCCCATGGTGACTTCAACACTCCTGAAACCACCTATAGCGGTATGCTCGGCGGCATGCCTGTAGCCATTAGCTGTGGGTTATGCTTAGATAAACTCCGTCGAACTTGTGGTCTCGACCCACCGCTTCCAACCAAATATGTCACGATGGTGGCGGTTCGCGACACCGACCCCTACGAGCAGGAGTTAATCGACAATAGCCAGGTGGAGAAGATCTCCACAGCGGAGGTCAAGAAGTTAAGTCCAGCTATCGAAATGGAGATGGAGCGACTATCGACCTTCTGTGACAAGATCTACGTCCACGTCGACATGGATGTCCTCGATCCGCCAGATATCCCGGGGGCGGGGTTACCGGTACCTAACGGTCCATCAGCTAAGGAGCTCGGTGAGGCCCTCGAGATAATGTTCGAGAATCCTAAAGCCTGCGCCTTCGGAGTAGCCTCCTACCCGGCTGCACGTGATACGCAGAAGATAGGATTGAATTCCGTATACACTCTGATTGAAGGCGTGATACATGGGGTCCAGAGTAGAGTCGACTAAATTATCATGGTCTCTCTTTCTACTCTGCGTTTTTTAATACCAAGGTCGCTTACCCTGAAGCCCCTGCCACCATAGAGAGTGGCGTACTCATCCTCCTCATATACAGTGTCGACGATGCGGCCAAGTGCATCACTCTTCATTATTCCACTTCCGCTGGAAGCCCCGACGTAGATAATACCGGGTCCAGGCACGACTACTGGTGTCTCATCAAAGCTATTAATGTCATATTGACCAGCCCACGCGTTAGTAGGGCGCACGTCCTCAAAACAGGGGAGATACTGAACCAAAGCGTGGTATATGTTGTTTGTATAATACTCATCCTCCGGTTGAGGGTCGTCCTCAAGCTCGAACTTGCGACCCAGTTCATCGGCACATCCCAACCAGAGACTCCCCTCCGATACCTCCGCCTTGAGGTAAATACCAGCCTTCGGGAGGATAGTTAAAGGAAGCGCGTTCTCTTCGTTGAACTCTTTTGTATTAATTAGTCGTTGGAGTTTGGGGTCTTTGAATGCGAAGAGTTGCCTCTTCTTCGGGCGCATGAGGCAGTCGAAGCCAACGGGATCAAGGAGCCGTGGTGCCCAAACGCCGCAGGCGACGACCACGGTCTCTGCTAGAATCTTCCCCTTTGAGGTCTCAGCGCCCGCGATACGGTTGTCCTGCCAGACGAAGGGTTCTCCCGGAATACCGAGGGGTTCGGTTGACTCATGCAGGAGCTTCGACGCCTCGGTATTGTAGTGGATCTCCCCTCCCAGCTTAAGGAACTCCTGCTCGTAAGCACGCACTAAAGCGTCGGCATCGAGGCTCCCACACTTGTCGCCGAAGACAGCCGTCTCGACCGGTTCTAAGCCAAGGATATACGCCTCCTCATCATCGTCGAAATTAGTAACTAAATCGGGAAGGATCTGCTTGATCTCATCCTCATCATAGGTAACCATATGTGCACCCCTCCTCGACATCCCATCAAGAGCCGATTTATTCATCTTGTACTGGTCATCACTAAACAGCCAGAGATATCCGAGCTCGTGGAGCTTGAGGTCATACTTAAGATCCTCCTGGAGATGGTGGAACCAGTCTATACTTGAGTCGGCGAGCAGATAGTTAGCTTCACCTGTGAATAGATTTCGGTAAGCACCTTCGCTCTTGGCGCTGTTTCCCTGCCCAGGGCTACTAAGCTTCTCAACGACTATGACCTTTCTAGTAGGATCACGTCTCTTCAAGTAATACGCGGAGCTGAGTCCTAGGACGCCAGCACCCACAACGAGGATGTCGGTCTCCAATTCCTTCCAACATGCATTAGCTTAT
Source organism: uncultured Candidatus Bathyarchaeia archaeon (assembly GCA_964537625.1). Classification (GTDB taxonomy): domain Archaea; phylum Thermoproteota; class Bathyarchaeia; order TCS64; family TCS64; genus UBA8941. The sequence goes on along the minus strand of CAZIAF010000083.1, from coordinate 5,066 downwards.
AGATTTAAGACCGTATCCCTGCTGGGATACTTAGATAGGCGTTTAAAGGACGAATTCCTCGTGTTCGACGCGTCTGTACTTCACACCTAGATCGGAGATTTTGAATCTCCTTTCCCCATAAAGCTCCGCTTCGGTTTTCTCCATGTAGGATGCAGCAGCGATTCTGCCGAGGGCGTCGCTTTTCATAATTCCGCTCCCACTCGAGGCGCCTACATAAATTAATCCCTCACTCTGATAGATGACCGGGGTCTCGTCGAGGCTGTTAACATCGTATTGACCCGCCCAAGAGTTAGTCGGTCTTACATTTTTGAAGCAGGGCAGATATTTTATGAGGGCATGGTAGATGTTATTAGAGTAGTAGTCAGCCTCAGGCTGAGGGTCATCCTCTAAACCGAAGCGGCGGGGGATATTGTCGGCACAGCCCATCCAAATGCTTCCCTCGGATATCTCGGTTCTAAGGTGGATCCCTGCCTTTGGAAGGATCGTTAAAGGGAGGACACCATCTGCATTGAGTCCCTTAACGCTGATTAGCCGTTGGAGCTTTTGGTCTTTGAATGCGAAGAGTTGCCGTTTCTTTGGATGCATGAATGTATCGAACCCTGTTGGCTCCAACAAGCCTCCCGCCCAGGTACCGCATGCAACGATTGTCGTCTCAGCTGAAATGTTACCCACGCTAGTCTCAACGCCTTTTATTTCTTTATCCTGCCAGACGAAAGGCTCGCCCGAGATCCCAAGCTCTTTCTTAGATTTCACGAGGAGGGTTTTCGCATTTACATTATATTTTATTTTTCCACCCTCCTCTAGAAAGAGACGCTCGTAGCTTCTAGCTAGGGCATCTGCGTTCAGACTCCCACATTTATACCCTAAAAGACCGTGGTCAACGTCCTCAAGACCCATGAACTCAGCATCTTCATCACCCCTCTGCTCCGTGACGAGGTCAGGCAATAACCGGTTGAGATCCTCCTTCTCAAAGAGTGTTGTCTCAGCGCCTCTCCCTTTGATCCTCGCTAGTGCACCGTCCAGCTTGCTGAATTGGCGTTCGCTGAAGAGCCAGAGATAGCCAATCTTATGAAGGTCGATGTCGTGACCAAGGTCGCTTTGGAGGTGGATGAGCCAATCAATAGTCGAGTCAGTTAGGAGAAAATTAGTTTCACTGGTGAAAATGTTACGGAAAGCCCCCATGCTCTTTGCCGTATTTTCCTGGCCAGGGCTGCTGAACCTTTCGATGACGGTCACCCTCTTAGAGGGATTCAACCGCTTCACGTGATAAGCAGAACTGAGGCCGAGAACCCCCGCGCCGATGATGAGGACATCAGTATTCAAGGTTTCTCTCTAACTGAGACTACTCAATGGTTTATGACGGTTATCCCTAGATAACATAATATCCGCGATCCATCAAATATGTTCGATATGTCTGCTAAAGATGTGAATCAAGAGAATATAATCGTCCCAAATAGATGGTGGTTGAGTCTCCCAAGAACAATTTACACGAGCCTCAAGCGCGTTGAAACGAGTCAGCCTTGGTTCGAGGTCTATAAAATCGAACCTAACATCTACGCTATCTATGAACCTTACCAATTCGAGGAGACTATAAGTTACCTCATCCTCGGGAAAGAGAGAGCAGCTTTAGTCGATACAGGGGATGGCATTGCAAACATTAAGATATGCGTCGAGGAATTGACTAAACTCCCCATTTTCGTGCTTAACACACATAACCACACTGACCACGTCGCTCAGAACTATATGTTCAAAGAAGTCTGGAGTTATGACGGACCTACTGCTCACGAGGCGAGCAAAACCGGTTATCCCCAGAAAAAAATGGTGGAGATGGTAGGACCCGGTATGACTTGGAAGCCGCTGCCAAAGAACTTTGACCCAATGAAATACGTCGCACCACCGTGGAAGATCACTAAATGGCTCCATGATGGCGACGTCGTGGACCTTGGAGGACGCAAGCTTGATGTACTCTACACCCCAGGCCACAGTAATGACAGTCTTTGTCTTCTTGACAAGAAGGCACGAATGCTCTGGGTGGGCGACATTTTCTATACCGGCGGAATCTACACATACCTCGCGGGCGGTGACCTCGATCAGTTCATCGCCAGCTACGAAAAAATGATTAAACTCTCTTCCCAATACGATTATCTTATGCCTAGCCATAATGAACCTCTAGTCGACAAGAATATCCTCCGGATAGTGCTTGAGAAGGCGAAGGCGATCAGAGAGGGGACGGAGAAGAACTATAGAGAGAGCATCGATAAAGACCGCATCATCCGGCGTTACCAGTACGACCGTTTTGCCATAGTCTGCGCCATCGATCAGATCAAGGCTTAACATCTATAACTGGGAAGCCCACTTTTTCCCCCATGTCTTTACCTCCAGAGGATCGCAGTGTTCTAGTCGCGGAAAAGTGGTGGAGTAAGCTCCCCCGACCAGTCTACAAGAACCTTAAAAGAATACCCATAAGAGACGACTGGTTCGAGGTCTACCTCGTCACTAAGGACACTTACTCTATATACGAGCCCGGACAATACGAGGAGGCTCTATGTTCCCTTGTTATCGGAGGTAAGCGAGCCGCACTCATCGATTCCGGTTGCGGCATCAGCGACATCAGTAAGGTTGTCGACGAGATCACCGACATTCCCGTCTTCGTGGTGAACACACATGCTCACAACGACCACATTGCCGACAACCACAGGTTCAAAGAAGTATGGATGCTCGATCACCCGTTGAGCCTAGAATCACAGAAAGGTCTTCCTAACAGCGAGATGGCGCATCTCATAGCATCGGGGATGGTTTGGAAACCGTTGCCGAAGGATTTTATGAAGGAGAAGTACATTGTTCCCAGCTTTAAAGTGACTCACTTCTTCAGGAACGACGAGGTAATCGACCTCGGAAATAGAACATTGGAGGTTATCCATACACCAGGACACACCCCGGACTCATGCTGCTTTCTTGATAAGAAGCACCGCCTCTTGTTCACCGGAGACATGTTCTATACTGGAGGCATCTACACTTATCTTAATGGTGGCGATATCCCCACCTTCATCCAAAGCTATCGGAAAATGCTTACCTACTACGACGAGTTTGATCGCTTGATGCCTAGCCACAACGAGCCCTACGTCGAGAAGGAGCTTTTGAAGGCGGTGCTAAACGCGGTGGAGGGCATAGCCGCTGGAAAGGGCAGTTACGTTGAGGGTAAAGATATGGGTATCCCTATAAGGAAATACAACTTCGACCGCTTTAGCATAGTTGCCCGAGCATCCTAACCTTTCTTCGATAAGGTAATATTCACCAGAACCCTGTTTAGGCGCTATGGCATACTCGAATAACACAGATGAAGGTCTTATCGTGCCAAAGAAGTGGTACGATGCCCTCCCCCGCCCCAGCTGGAAAAGGTTCGTACAGGTTGATACTAACCACGCTTGGTTTGATGTCTTCGAGACAACTCCTGAGACCTATGCCCTCTACGAGTCAGGACAATTCGAGGAAGTCATAAGCTACCTCGTAATAGGGGAGGAAAAAGCAGCCTTAGTCGACACAGGCAACGGTATTGGCGATATCCATGGGCTCATCGAAGAGTTAACCGACCTGCCTATTATTGTCGTGAACACTCACGCCCACGCTGACCACACCGGCGGCAATTGGGCTTTCGATGAGGTCGCTCTCTACGATCATCCCTGGGCTAGGAATCGGCTCCGTGGCAGGACTCACGAGGAGATGGGTAACTTCCTAGACGATGGCATGGTTTGGAAGCCACTGCCAAAGGGATTCAACCCTACTACATATCACAGTAAGCCGTTTAAAGTAACCCACTGGCTGAAGGAAGGCGACAAGATCGATCTTGGTGGTAAGGAGCTCGAGATAATTCACACGCCAGGACACACCCCCGATAGCGTATCCCTACTAGAAAAGCGGGAGCGTCTACTCTTCACCGGCGACATCTTCTACCAAGCCCCCATCTACATCTACTCTCTGGACTCCGACATCAACGAGTTCATCTCAAGCTTCAGGAAGATGGTCAAAGCTGTCTACGACTGGGCGATGCCTGCCCACAACGAGGCATTGGTTGAGAAGAAAGTCGTAGAAAGTGTACTAACAGCCATCGAGTCGATCAAGGCGGGGGAAGCTGGCACCTTTAAACCCGGCATCGCTAACGGCATCAAAGTCCGTCGTTACGACTACCCAAAATTCGCATTAATCATCCGCGACGAGTAGCCTCTTTTTAAATGCTAATAACAGATTTTAGCCTATGGACAACATCAAAGTCCATACAGTAGAGCACAGAATAATGGGTTTCTTTTCCGTCGTGAAGTCTTTTATTATCGAGGGCAATGACCTAACTCTCATTGACACCGGGATAAACGCCGGCTCGTCTAAGACGATTATCCAGAAACTCGCTGTCCTTGGCCATGATCTATCGGATGTTGACCTTTGCATCCTAACCCACGCTCACCGAGACCACATCGGCGGGTTGAAAGCCTTGAAGTCTACAGGGTCTTCTTTCCTTGTCGCGGCGTATGACGCTGAAGCCGATGCCGTGGAGAAGTCAACCGGGGTCGAGGTGGAGCTCCGGCTAACTGATGGTCAGCAGATAGGCGGCATCAAGGTACTCTATCTGCCAGGCCATACCCTCGGTAGCATCGCTCTCCTCATTGGGGATTCTCTCTTTACCGGAGACGCCCTGAATGGGGGAGGAGATGGACTGAAGCCACCGAACCTAATGTTTACGAAGGATAAGGAGGCGGCTATGGCTAGTGTCCGTCACTTGGAGTTCTACGACTTCGAAAGAGTCTTTGTAAGTCACGGAAAAGATGTGTTATCCGGCGGAAGGGAAGCCTTGAACAGGCTCATCGCAGAATTGGGATAGTAGTAACAATCGAGGTTAACCGAGATATCTTGATAAGCCGACGCATAGCTTCAGCAAGATCGCTGATGACTGAAGGAAATGGGCGGCTTCTCAACCTCCTCATGGTCATCCAGATGACAGACTCCTTCCGAATTGGTATAATATCTCCGATACTAGCTCTCATGGTCCGACGGCACGGCATATCAATCGTGGAGAT
>CAZIAF010000082.1:0-8541 GCA_964537625.1 uncultured Candidatus Bathyarchaeia archaeon | reverse complement strand
CGGTGTAATCCTTGGTGTGGGCGTCTCACTCTATTCTGCAGGTGGATTCCTACCCGACTTGAAGGCTCTCATCTTCGCATTAACTGCGTTAACTGTGGCAATCATTGGTTTTATTGGGGAAAAAATCAGGAAAACAAACTCGACCCCAAAATAGCTACGATCGTTTATGTTGTTTATATAATTGGGAGTTACTATTATCTCGCATTTTGTGGCCACCAATTATAGGCAAGGTAACGCATACTCTCATGCTCCTCTTGTTCTTTCTCTCTATCAGCTTTAGCAACATCGATTCGTGCCTGAGCTTTATTTAATGCATCAATTAAAAACTCGAAGTTATTAAAGGCACTTTCATTGTACTCTGTTTTTCTATAATCAAAAATTACTGGCTTAAATTTGACCCATGTCGATTGTATCACCAAATTGCTTACGCTGAATAACAAATTTATATCAATCAAATTTTTCCTACTTAGATAACCAAGTGAATCACATAGGCTCCAGAGAAAAATCCTCTTCGAGTAGTGCTCAGGATTTGACCTAGGGTTGTACCTAATATTAAAATCATCTATGTCCTTCCACTCGGCATTCATCAACTCAATGAATCTTTTATTACCCTCCTCAGACATTATTGGCTGCATTAAATGATAAGTAAGTGCAACTCGCCGAGACCTAGCAGTTAATCTAAGATTTAACGCATATAATATGACTGCAATGCATAGACTCGATGCTAAAATTAGCCACGATACTGACTGTATAAGAACCATGTCAGCCAATTAATTTCTTATAAGTAATAGGATAAGATTAGATTAAGCTTATTGAGCAATTAGAAAAACAGCGTCCCGTGGTGAATTCTTCTTATTAGTAAAACATAAGCATCAAAGGAGTCAGGTGCAAAGTAATCCAAGGTGTAGACGCATACGTAGTGAAAATATATTCAAGTTTTTTAGCAACCACTCCTTCTAAGTGTATAATGAGCAAGAACATCGCCTGTGTTCAAATTAGCCCATCTTATTTGAATTCTAAAGAAACTACAGAAAAGATATGCCGCTACATAGAAAAGGCCTCTAAAAAAAAGCCTGATCTCATCGTGTTTCCTGAGCTTATCATCTCCGGTTACCCAAACTTCAGGTCCCCTGAATACCGCGCCAAGTATCACCAAGCATCCATATATGTAAATGGACCAGAATTAAGACAGATATCTAAGACAGCTAGGACATTTGGCATCGTTACTGTTTTAGGTTTCATCGAGCGTGACCCAGATTTCTCGGAAGTCATCTATGATTCTTCATGCGTCATAGACGCAGATGGCACAATTATCGGTACACATAGGAAGATATCTCCATTCGGCGCCGAGAAGGTCTTATTCAAGGCGGGGGATGCGAGGGACATCAGAATCTTCAAGTCTGCCGTGGGTAGAATAGGAGTAGGGCTCTGCTTTGAGAATCTAAATCCATTATATCGAAGAGCCTTAACGCTGCTAGGAGAAGAGATACACTGTGCACAGTGGGTATCAGGAAGGGACACCAAACATGTTGTGGAGAGCAGCTCGAGAGTAGCCGCGATCGAAGGAGGAGCATTCGTCGTCATTGCTGCCCAAGTTACCTCCGAGACATCTGATCCTTTCATAGGAGGAAGCGGCATAATAGATCCCTGGGGAAAGTTCATTTCAGGGCCAATATATGATCATGAAGATATTCTGATTTCTGAAGTAAATCCAGAATCCTGGGAGTTGAGGAAGTTTCAATCAAGAGGAATTGAATCTAGAGACGACCTCCTAAGTCTTAACATAGCAAGAGAACCTTATCACTCTCTTATCGTGAAAGATCACGAGAAAAATAGAATCGACATCTCGAATACCAAATTAGAGTGATAAACCAAGTCCTTCATCGAGATACATCCGCTTTTTAATGAAGGTCAATCCATAGAAAGCAATCTATAGCGCTTTAAACAAAAGAACGCGAGTACGTTTCAAGGCCATATTGAACTTAACCATCTCGGATTCTTGCATCTTCATAAGAGTACTAACCCAAAATCAAATATAGTAATATTCAACGTTCTAACCATGAAAAATGTAATAACTGGTTGTATTGGCCATGAGACAAACACATTCTCCAACATCTCTTCAACCCTAGAGGTATTCAAACACATGGGTTTGGATGAGGGAGATGAATTCTTCAAAACATATGAAAAGACAAAAACAATTGGCGGAGCATTCATTGAGATCTCCAATGAGAAAGGCTTCAAACTTATCCCCACCATATGGAATCACACCTTCGCCTGGGGTACCGTAACCCAGGAAGCCCTCGAATATATGGTAGGAAAAATGCTTGAAGGAATAGAAAAGGTTGACCATGTTGATGGCGTTTTAATGCAGCTACATGGAGCTATGGTCACCGAAAACATTGGCGCCTCAGAAGGCTACATATTACAAAAAATCCGGGAGAAAGTAGGGCCAAATGTCCCAATAATTGCTACACTAGACCTCCACGCGAATATCTCTCAGCTCGCCGTAGATATGGCGGACATACTTGTGGGATACGATTGTTACCCACACACTGATCCCTATGATCGAGGTAGAGAGGCTGGGGAACTCATCTGGAGGATGATGAATAATGAGATCCATCCAACCCACGCTCTTGAGAAGCCGTTAATGATGCCTTCCCCACAGAAACAAAAAACAAGCTACCTCCCAATAAAGGCAGTTTACGATCTCGCTCACAAAATCGAGGAAGATAAAAGGGTTTTGAACGTCACTGTTCTCCCAGGTTTCCCCTTCGCTGACATACCTGAAGCGGGTATAGGCATAATCGTTACCACAGATAATGATAAGGAACTCGCACAGAAAAAAGCCAAAGAGATATCGGACTTATTCTGGATGAACAGAAAGCAATACCTTGCAGACGTCGTACCAGTTGAAGACGCGGTAAGATATGCCATCAATGCGAAGGAAGGCCCGATCGTACTCGTGGATCAAGCAGATAACCCAGGTGGAGGAGCCCCATGCGACGGTACGGCTCTACTAAGGGAACTGTTGAAGCAGAAAGCGAGCAACGTGATTGTTAATCCTTTCCGTGACCCTGAGGCTGTTGATAAAGCGATCAAAGCCGGTGTCGGCAACATGGTGACGATGAAGATCGGAGGCAAAACAGACCACCTCCACGGAGAACCCATCGAAGTCACAGGGTATGTCAAACTCATAGCGGATGGAAAATTTTTGGTAACGGGACCAATGGGCACAGGCACAACGACGGATCTCGGGCGTACAGTTGTTCTAAAAGTAGATGATGTTGAAATATTATTGACCGAAGTACGGGTCCAGCCCACAGATCTTCAACAATACAGAGCATTTGGCATTGAGCCCACCGATAAGAAAATCATCGTAGTCAAATCAGCGGTTCACTTCAGGGCAGTACATGAGCCGATAGCGAAAGAGATAATCGAAGTAGATACCCCAGGCATACATGGAACGCGCCTGGCTGCGTTTGGCTACAAGAATATACGTAGACCCATGTTCCCGATTGACCCTGAAACACTTGGCATATCAGAACTTAGGAAAAACTTGAAAGAGTAATCTCCAGCAGATGCTTCCCGATTTTTATTTACTGGGCGATAGATAGCTGTTGATCGCCTACAATTATTAACGCGCGAACATACGTTAAAGGAAGCAGACGGAATTCTTAACTATCTTTGAAGATTCTATTGCTTGAGGAGATCATGTTTGAGTAGAAGCTTGTTTGACCTCATCTTTCTAAATGGCAGGATCGTTGACGGCGCGGGGAACCCGTGGTATAAATCTGATGTTGGAGTCAGGAACGGAAAAATTGCTGCGATTGGTAGGCTGGAGAAAAAGGATGCTCGAAGGAAAATTAATCTCGACGGCTTGGTTATCTCACCCGGCTTCATAGACATACACTCTCACTCGGATGCAAGCCCATGGTTCGCGCCGGAGGCAGACAGCCATATTTACCAAGGTGTGACAACTGATGTCATAGGTAACTGCGGAGGTACAGCTGCACCAGTTTCGGATTTCCTGAAAGAGGATTACCGGATAATAGCTAAGGAGTACAACATAAAGTTCGACTGGAACACATTCGGGGAGTATCTGGACAAACTCGACACGATGAAGACTTCAATCAACCTAGCCCCTCTCGTCGGTCAGGCCACAATAAGGATGGCTGTCATGGGGATGGATAATCGGCCTCCAACAAGGAAAGAACTCAGCCTGATGAAGGGCCACGTGGCCGAGGCGATGAAGGCTGGCGCATTTGGCCTATCGACGGGGCTTTGGTATGCCCCGAGTGGTTTCGCGAAGACTGAGGAGATAATTAGGCTGGCGAAAATATCAGCGAAGTATGGTGGCATATATGCCTCCCACATACGTGGGGAGGGCGACCCACTGATAGACGCGGTCAAGGAAGCGATAAGGATCGGCGAGGAGGCGAAGCTTCCAGTCGAAATATCACATCACAAGGCCATGGGCAACAGGAACTGGGGTAAGGTCCATGAGACATTGAGGCTCTTCGAGGAGGCGAGGGAGAGAGGAGTCGACGTCACAGCCGACGTCTATGCCTGGACTGCCAATGCTACAGGTTTGACTGCCATGCTGCCTCACTGGGTTCATGCGGGTGGCCCCGAAGAGTTCATAAAACGCTTGAAAGACAAAGAGACACGTTCAAAGATCAAAAAGGACATAATTGCAGGTATACCTGGATGGGAGAGCCTCGTTTCAGAGTGTGGTTGGGGTCGCGTTATGATCACTCGTTCCCGGAATCATGAAGAGTACGAGGGGCAGATGATACAGGAGATCGCTGACAAAAAGAAGATCGATGCGTATGACTTCGTGTTTGACTTGCTCATAAAAGAGGAGCTCCAGGTCGAGATCGTAATCTTCTCAATAAGCGAGGAGGACGCCATGTACGTTATGAAGCACTCCCTGACCATGATCGCCTCCGATAGCACTTCCATATGCCCAAGGGGATACATTGGGAAAGGCAAACCACACCCAAGGGGATACGGCAACGCGGTACAATTTCTAGGAACCTACGTCAGGGATAAAGGGCTCATGCCATTAGAGCAGGGAGTTAGAAAATTAACATCTTTTCCCGCACAGAAGATCGGTTTGAAAGACAGAGGCCTCATAAAGGAGGGCTATGCGGCAGATCTTGCAGTATTCGACCCGAAGAAGATAGCCAACAATGCTACCTATCAGGATCCACACAAGTATCCAACCGGGGTCCACTTCGTCGTGGTGAACGGCGTCATCGTCGTGGAGAATGGAAAACATATGGGTACCTATCCAGGGAAAATTTTGAGGAAAAGATAGATTTCAAAAATTCATTTTTTCAGCGCAATGTCTTAAATAAACTCCTAATTATAAATAACATGTGGCTAAAATGGATAAAATAAGGTTGATTGGGGGCGGAATAAGTCATGAGTCAAACACATTCATCCACCAATTCATACCTGGCGAGAGGCAGTTCGGGGAGGACGCGATCAATTTTCACAGAGGCAAAAGGTCCAATCTCTCTGCGATGATTGAGGTATGCGAACGCGAGAACGTTGAGCTTATCCCAACCGTATACGGGAGTCCTGATTCAAAGGGCCGCGTCTTAAACGAGTCCTATTACTCAATGTTGAACAAGATCCTTGAAGGATTGGAAAAGGCAAAACCCTACGATGGAGTTCTGCTGCTTCTGCATGGGGGAGGAGCCACAGAGGATGAGGATGACCTGGAGGGACACGTTCTGGAGCAGGTTAGAAAGGTTGTGGGAGATAAGATCCCTGTAGTAACTCCGCTTGATATGCATGCCAATATTGGGCCAAAGATGATGAGGTATGGTAGTTTCTTCTGTGGCTACGATACTTACCCACATGTAGATGGTTACGACCGTTCCGCTGAGGTCACACAGCTTCTAATCGACACGATCCGAGGTAAGATTAAGCCAGTAATAACTTATGCCCAGCCCAATATGATCATTACACCAGTAATGCAGAAGACAGGATACTACCCGATGAAGACCCTCATCGAGAAAGCGCATGAGATTGAGAAGGAGCCCGAAATACTGTCTGTTACGGTATCTGCAGGGTACCCGTATGCTGACATGCCGTACCCCGGTGTTACGATGATCGTCGTCGCCGACGGCGATAAAGAACTCGCGCAGAGGAGGGCTGACGAGCTAAGTAAATTATGCTGGGACCTCCGGCTCGACTTCTTGGCTAGGGTGGTTCCCATGAATAGGGCCCTCGATATTGCTTTGGCTGAGCCAAGCGGACCGGTTATACTGACAGATCAAGCCGATAACCCGGGAGGAGGACCGCCTCAAGACGGGACGATCGCTCTAAAATCGATGTTGGATCGAGGCGTCAAGAACGCCTGTGTCGCCGTTATGAGGGATCCTGAAGCGGTGGAGAAAGCAATCCAAGCTGGTGTGGGTGCTACCGTGACGATGAGTATCGGTGGAAAAACGGAGCCATGGAACGGAGTCCCCTTGGAGGTTACAGGCTATGTTAAGAGGATTTCGGATGGGAAATACATGCCGAAGGGACCAATGTCACGCGGAGTGCCACGTGAAATGGGCAAAACAGTGGTGCTGAATGTGAGGGACATAGATATAATCCTCACGGAGAGAAGCCAGCAGCCAACTGATCTAGCGCTCTATTCGAGCCTAGGGATAGACCCCACAGGCTACAAAATCCTGCTAATCAAGTCTTGTGTGCACTATAGAGCTGCACATGAGCCTATAGCAAAAAGGATAATCGAGATAGATCTCCCAGGCTGGCATGGAACTCGTCTTGCTGCATTTCCATGGACCAAACTAAAGCGGCCCGTGTTTCCACTGGACGCCGAAGCACTTGGCATATCAGAACTTATGACAAGCTAACCATCCAAATATATTAGAAAGAAATTCACAGATGCTCCGTGAGTAAGAAACCAACTATTCATTTTTAGTAATAATTGTATACCTGCAGCCAATTGGTTTCAAAGACTCGTCAATTTCTTTAGGAAGATTATTCAATTGGTCAATTATCCTTTTTTTTACGCGCGTATCCATATGATCCCCCTTTTCGCGCGCGCCGATTTTCGGATGTTCGTAAAAGCCTATGTCTTTGGATGCTTCAAATCTCTCAAACAAAAAATTTTTACACTCATAGAAAAACAAAGAATGAAATCCTTGGATTCAGAAATAATGGTCAGCACAGACAAAACAAAACTCGACATGAATTTTATTCAAAGATTCCTTAAAGAGGAGTCTCATTGGGCAACTAACAGGTCCCCAGAGACTATAAAAAGATCAATCGAAAATAGCCTATGCTTCGGCGCCTACATTCAAGAAAAACAGGTGGGCTTTGCAAGGGTAGTCACCGATTACTCCACATTCTCATGGGTGTGCGATTTTTTCACTGATCCAAAGTATAGAGGAAAGGGTGTTGGGAAGCATTTAATAAAAGCTGTCGTAAACCATGAATCCTTGAAAACGGGCCTCATGATTCTCGCAACAAGAGACGCTCATGGCCTCTATTCGAGGTACGGGGGCTTTTCGTCACTTGAAAACGTTGAGCGATTTATGCAGAGAAAATTATACCCCTCTACCCCAAACCCAAATTTTTGATTACTTTTTTTCGCGTGCGCGAACTAGTATCTTACTATTTTCGTGATATTTTAGCAAATATAAAATATCAAATATGTTACCCACAGAAAAGTGGGAAAAAGCAGAAAGTATTGGGTTGCATTAGGGGATTAAATTTAATCTTACTCTGTCCGGTACTCTAGTAGTAGAATGCTGTAGATGTAAGAATCTCTCCACTCTCCGCGGATAATTTGATTATGTCGGAGAAGCCCCTCCCGCTTCATCCCGTTCTTCTCCATTATCTTCCAAGATGCAATATTCCTGGGATCACAGGTCGCGGTAATCCGGTACATGTTCAACTCTTCGAACCCGTAGCTGATGAGCCTGAGTGCAATCTCCGTGCCATAGCCCATACCCCAGTAACTCTTATTGAGGAAATAGCTGATTGAGGCACTCCTGTGCTCCAAGCTATTCACGTTTATGCCGCAGCTACCAATTACCCCGTGACTCGGATGAACTACAACGAAGTTGTACCTTAGTCTCGGATTCTCGACCTGCTCATTAAGAGCTTTTTTGAGGAAGCTTCTTGTATCGTCGGGTGTATTGGGACCCCAAACCGTGAATTGGCAGACCTCGGGATCGCTGGCGAATGCGTGTACTCCTTCATAGTCTTCAAGTGTAAACTCCCTGAGGCTGAGTCGGCTTGTTAGTATTAGCACCATGCAGGGTCTCCGATTCAATCTTAGGCAGTGGTTTAGAAAGTATTTCACGCTTATGTGCGGTGTAAATTTTATCTTAAAAAAACCATTTCGCACGCGCTCCTATTAGAAATGTTTACAAGATATGAAGTCCGCACACGCGTAAAGTAGAATACAAGGCATCGAAACGCAATAGAGAACTTATGAAAAAGGATCGTGAACAAAGAAAAATTCTGGTCGTTATAGATCTTAAAAAAAAGCTAAAATCAAGCAAGCTA
>CAZIAF010000081.1:0-8543 GCA_964537625.1 uncultured Candidatus Bathyarchaeia archaeon | reverse complement strand
TAGGCTTTGGCGATCTCCTCCTTCCCTTTGACGGGGATGGGGATTACGACAACCTGTTTAGGGGCGATCTCCGGGGGTAGGATAAGGCCATGGTCGTCGCCGTGTTGACTGATTACAGCGGCGAGGGTTCTCCCGAAGCCCATCCCGTAGCAGGTGTTTGTGGCATTAGCCTGTTCACCCTTCTCGTTCTCGTATGTGATTTCGAATGCTTTGCCGAAGTTATAGCCAAGTTGATGAACCGTTCCGATCTGGTTAGATTTGCCATCGGGGTTCCAGGCGTCGAAGGCTACGCTGTAGTCGGCACCTGCGAACTTGTCAAAGTCAGGGCGTTTGAGTCGGAAGTAGCTGAGGCCGAGGCTGTCATATACCTGGCTATAGATTTTTATCGCCATACTAACGTTCTTCTCAGCTTCTTCGTATGTTGCATGGGCTGTATGGCCTTCGTTCCAGAGGAACTCGCGGCCTCTGTAGAGTGGGCGTGTCGCCTTGGTTTCATACCTGTATACGTTGCAGGTTTGGTTCATCCTGATGGGTAAGTCAGCGTGGCTGCGTATCCATAACTTGAACATGGGATATATGGCGGTCTCGCTTGTTGGGCGGAGTACTAGCCGTCTCTCTAGTTCATTTTCTCCTGCGTGCGTGATCCAGAAGACCTCCCCACTGAATCCCTTGATGTGTTTTTCCTCCTTCTGGAAGCTATCCTCGGGTATGACGACCGGGAACTGCATGGGTTCATGTCCCGAGGCGTCCAGCTTCTCCTCAAGCATCGCGATGATTCGCTTTGCTATGCCAAAGCCCCAGCCGGTGTAAACTGTGAAGCCTTTCACTGGGTAGCGGTCATCAGCTATCTTTGCCTCAAGCAGGATGTTGTCGTACCACTCACTGAAGCTCTCCTTCTTGATGAGTCCTTTTTTCTCTGAGGATTGGTTCCCGGTCATATTCTTGTCCTCAACCCTTCGAGGAGTTGTTAGGTGATTAAAAAGGTAGTGCGTCTAGCGATATTTTCCGTCCTAAAACCTTTTAAAAATATTCGAAGGGCATCCGTCGCATGCACAACCATCAAATTTTTTATCCTTAAATTGGTATAATGGGTTTAGATTAACATGGATTCGTTACTAATCATAGGTTCAGCGGGTAGCGTAGGCCACGATATGATGTATCAGATCGCCTCGATGCGAAGCGACATCAAGGTAATAGGAGCCGATGTCAATGAAGAGAAGGGTATTTATGAGATAGAGGAAGCCCTCCATACAGCTCATAATTTTGGTAACTACCCCGATATAAGTTTCCGGAAATTGAACTTATTCGACATCGACAGCACCGCCGAGGCACTGAATGAGATCAGGCCTAAGGTCATATGTAACCTCGGCAGCCTTGGCAGCTGGTGGGTCACTAGGCTTCTCCCCGATGACGTATATCATAAGATCGGTCCTGTAGGCCCCTGGATTCCGAACCACTTTACACTCGCATATAAGTTGATGCAGGCAGTAAAGAAGTCGAATATCGTTACGCACGTAGTCAACGGGGCTTTCCCCGACCTTACCAATGTCATCCTCTCTAAGTTGGGGATGGCCCCTGTCTGCGGAGGAGGCAACATGGATCTTGGTATAAGCAGAGTCCGCCGTCTCATCGCCAGAGACATGAAGATACCGTTTAGGAGCGTTTTTGTCTTTGGTGTTGGCCACCATGGCACTTACTACACGGTAAGGATGGATGGGCCAATGTGGTACAAGATAGTGGCAGACGGCGATGATGTTACCGACAAGTACCCCCATAAGAAACTTGTCAAGATGTATCAAGATTTTGGCTATGGTAAATCGATCCAGTACCCGAGTGCTCTTATCGATCAGTTTAGGACCAGTAGTAGTTTCCTCAAGCATTGCCTCGCAATCTACTATAATACTGGGGAGATATGCGCAAGCGTCGCTGGTCCTAATGGTCTCCCAGGCGCCTACCCTTGTAAATTGAGTGAGAGGGGAGCTGAGCTAGTTCTCCCCGGCATTAGTCTTGATGATGCGATAAGGGTTAATGAGGAAGGTGGTCGCCTCGACGGGATTAAAAGAGTGAAGTCCGATGGAACCGTTGTATTCTGCGACGAGAATGTCGAGTACATGAAAGAGGTTGTTGGCTATGATTGTAAGGAGCTTAAGCCCCTCGATCAGGAGAACCGACAGAAGGAGCTTGAAGCTGGGTTGAAGCGGCTCTACGAGAACTATAAGATCAAGGTCTGAACGTCTATTTTCTTTAATTCATGCACATAGATGAGCTTAATTTGATTAAAAATATCTTAAAGGTAACTGAATTAAATTTCTAAATGTATGTGTATGGAGTGAAAAAAAATAAATTTAGATTGCGTGCTTTCGCTTAAATCACCCTGTTAAAAACAAGCTAAATGATTGTTATGATGCAAAACCTCAGAAGCACAAAGTCGATACGTCCACTCGTATTCGTTGTTTTTCCATGTATGGCTGATTTATTACCTTTATTTGTTCATTTTGATCCTATAAAGATTTATTTTTTCCCTTTATTTATATTAAATGGTACTTATGGAAGAGAAGCTAAACGAGCTAGTCTCAGATTTCTCAAGGTTCTATTTACTAACAATACTATACGAAGGCCCAACGTATGGGTACAGTATAATGAGAAAATTCAACAACCGAATCGGAAAAAAGATCAGCCTCGACTTAATATATCCCTTCCTGCAGCAGCTTGAAGAAAAGAAATTGATCTTGGTTAAGTCCGAGATTATCGGGAATAAGGAGAAGAATTTCTATAACTTAACCGAGGAAGGTAGAGCATTCTGTAACCGACTATTCAAAAGGTTTGCTAACCTTTTCACCTTCGCAATTGAGGGCGATCGCGAGTATTTTGAGCAGTTTCAACTGAAAGATGGATATGCGCGATGGGTGGACCTTTGGCAGTGACTCTGAATCAATATCGCGTGCGTTTGGGGTCAGTTGAAGTTGGATGATTTAGATGGAAGTAGGTTTTTAAATCTCTGCTTTAATTATAGTGAGTAGATTTTAACGAGTAATGTGATAGAAATTTTAGCAGATTCATTATGAATATTTGATTATGATTATTAGTGAGTTTATATAAATTTAATTAATAAGAAAAGTATAGTCTAAAATCTTTTATGAAAAAGGATTTTCGTACGGGTTTTATTTGTATATGGCTTATTTCGCTTTTCAATTTGAATTTTTTTTAAGGCACTCTATGCTTATAATACTCTTTCTTTTACTTCTTCTTGACTTGTAGGTATTGTTTTTATCCGTCCCTAGTTTAACTTGATCCGCTTTGGCTGAGGGGAACGTCTTCCAGCTGCTCTGCAGACCTGTTAGGCGCTTATTAGAGGAACGTGGATTCACTGAGCCGACGGAGCCGCAGAGGAGAATCATTCCTCTGATCTTAGAGGGGAAGAACGTTCTGTTGATCTCTGCGACCGCTACCGGGAAGACGGAGGCGGCAATGCTTCCAGTTATGGATCGATTCCTTATGTCGGGGCATAAGAAGCTTGGAATCAGTATCCTCTACATTACACCGTTGCGTGCCTTGAATAGGGATATTCTCGACAGAATGACTTACTGGTGCAATAGACTCGACATAAAGCTTGGAATAAGACACGGTGACACTGGGGACAAGGAGAGAAATCGGCAGAGAACAAGTCCCCCTGATATGCTAATCACGACCCCTGAGACGCTCCAGGCAATCCTTTTAGGTCGAACTTTAAAGCAGTACCTCCGAAGCGTCAGATGGATAATCCTCGACGAGATCCATGAGCTCGCTGACAACAAACGTGGCAGCCAACTCTCTCTGGGTCTTGAACGTCTTAGAGCTCTTGCGGAGACGCCACCCCAAATGATAGGGCTCTCGGCTACAATCGGAAGCCCGGAGAAGGTAGCGGAGTTCTTAGCTGGTGTGCAAAGACCGGTAGAGACAGTTCAGGTCTCAGCCCTCAGGGAAACCCGGTTCGAGATCATCTACCCCGAGCCGGAAGTGGAAGACTTTGAGACGGCGACCACACTCTTCACTCACCCTGAGGTATCGGCGCGGCTGAGAGCGATTCGCCGCCTCATCGAAGATCACCAAACCACCCTCGTCTTCACAAACACGCGCAGCACAAGCGAGATGCTAGCAAGCAGGTTCAACCTCTGGGACACCGAGTTCCCTGTTAGCATCCACCACGGCAGCTTAGCGAAAACGAGCAGGATAGCTACAGAGCAGGGACTTAAAGCAGGTGAGCTACGGACAGTGATCTGCACGAGCAGCCTGGAACTCGGAATCGACATCGGTAGCATCGACCTTGTCATCCAATATAACAGCCCAAGGCAAGTTACCAGGCTCCTTCAGCGCGTCGGTCGGAGCGGTCACCGTCTTGGTAGGGTTAGCAAAGGCATAATCATCAGCCTCAACAGCAACGACGCCTTTGAATCGATGGTCATATGCCGTCGTGCCCTCGGCGAAGTAATGGAGCCGCTAAGAGTACCCGAGAAGCCGTATGACGTTATGGTTAACCAGATTACGGCTGAGCTGATGGCTCGAGGACGACTCTACTTCCTCCAAGTTGTCAACTTCTTCAAGAATGCCTATCCGTTCCGCGACCTCAGTATCGAGGACGTAAAATTCGTTGCCAACTATATGCATAATAGGTTTCCTAGACTCGCATGGGTCTCCGCCGAGGATGAAGCCATCATCCGCCCCCGTGGAAGCCGGAAGACTATCTACACTTACTTCTTCAACAACTTGAGCATGATACCGGACGAGAAGGATTACCTCGTCCTCGAAGCGAAGGATGAGTCGCCGGTCGGCGTCCTTCAGGAGGCGTTCGTAGCGGAGTATGCAAAGCCCGGAGTCAAATTCACCCTACGAGGTAGAGCTTGGAAGATCCTGAACATCCATAATGATAAGATCTACGTCAAGGCTGAGGACGATCCCACTGGGGCCATTCCGAGTTGGATAGGTGAAGAGATCCCTGTGCCTCTCGAGGTGGCTTTGGAAGTAGGTAGGATCAAGGCCAGGGTCGAGGATGGACTTAGCGCCGGAGATTCAGCCAAGTCTATCGCCGCGGAGCTCTCCGAGAGATATCCTGCGAGCCAAACCACGATGGAACGCGCAATCAAGGAGCTGGTCGAACACAGTCAAACGGGCTACCCGGTCCCTACCGATAAACGCGTGGTTCTGGAGGAATGGGAGGACAACGTCCTTATTCACGCTAACTTCGGCACTCTCGTCAACAGAACTCTCTCCCGCGTCATAGGGCACGTCATCAGCGAGGAGACCGGCTACCCGGTAGGCGTCCAGCAGGAGACCTACATGATGGCGACACAGACTGTTGGAGAGATCGACTCCCAATATGTCGCGAGGATGCTCAAGACCCTGGCTGACAAGGATTTGGAGAAGACCATTAAGGAGGCCGTCACCAAGACAGGGCTCTTCAAGCGCCGCCTAATCAACGTGGCGAGGAAAGCCGGTGCCCTTAGCAAGTTCGCAGACTTTAGCAACATTACCCTGGGGCGTTTAATGAAGAGCTTCGAGAACACTATAATCTATGAGGAGGCGGTTAAGGACACCAATAGGCTAGACCTCGACGTTGAAGGAACAATAGATCTACTCAAAAAGATGGCTTCTGGTGAGATCGAGGTCGTCGTAATCGAAACAAAAGGTGAGTTAACGCCTCTGGGGGAGATGGCTGTTGAAGGCATCAGCATGAAGACCGATATTGTGCCCCCTGAGAAGATGGATCGGATCATCCTCGAGTCGGCGAAGGCTCGGCTCTACAGCGAAACCCGTGTCCTAGCCTGCCTCGGTAAGCATGACTGGGCCGACACGATGCTCATCAGAGACCTCGACGAAAAGGTTGTGTGTCCCGTTTGTGGCTCTACAGCTATAGGCGTCTACGATAGGAGCGTCGATGAGGTCCAGATGTTTCAGATTCAGGAGAGAAGCAGGTCGAAGAAAGAGCCACCGAAGTGGTGGAACCGTGGTAAGGACATCAGCAAGCTCGTCTCAATGTACGGGCGCAGAGCAGCCATCGTCGGCGCCGCGAAGCGTGTTGACCTAACAACCGCGTGGGACATTCTCGCCGAGACTGAAGGCGAGTCCGAGGCGTTCTTCAAACGCGTCATAGAGGCCGAGCGTGACTCCCTGAAGAAGAGATTCATCTAGCCGAAGATTTTAACATCGGAAACGCATCATTCTTCTTAACATGAAGAAGATAGGGATGCTCACCATAGGGCAGTCGCCCCGCGATGACATCCTCCCAGGCCTCAAGGAGATCCTTGGTAGGGGGGTTGAGATTGTAGAGGTGGGCGCTCTCGATGGCAAAACCATGGAGGATGTAAACAAAATTTCTCTCAGAGTCGAGGATTATATCCTTGTCAGCCGAATGAAGGATGGTAAAGAGATCAAGATCACTAAAAAGTACATCCTACCCTTGATGCAGGAGAAGCTCGACTTGCTCGAGTCTCAGGGAATAAGGCTCATAGTCATCATGTGTACAGGTCGTTTCCCCAAATTCCAGAGCAAGGGGCTCGTAGTTACCCCGATGGAGATTCTAAAAGGGGTCCTAGAAGGATGCCTTAAGGAGGGTAGGCTTGGTGTCGTTTATCCCACGGCGGAGCAGATACCGATGGGTGAAAAGGAGTGGAGTCGTCCTGGGGTTAAGGTCTACGCTGACACTGTAAGTCCTTATGAGCCCATAGATGTTGAGGTTCTCTGTGACAGACTTGCTAAACAGAATCTGGACCTAATTCTGCTCAACTGCTTCGGGTTTCCCACCGAGCTCAGGAGAAAGATAGCGGTGAAGACCGGTAAACCGGTTATTCAGGCGAACACGATGGTTGCCCACGTCCTCGCCGAGCTGCTCAGCTAGACCTTCTTTTTCTCACTGTATTCCATGGGTTCTCCGTAGTCGGGGAGCTGGTCTCCGGGGAGGGGACCCTCCGCTTCTTTCTCCTCAACCGGTAACGTTTCCTCGTTCCTGTTTTCCTTGGGGAGAACTCTGTCTTTTCTTAGGTTCTTGGCGACGACATAGACTTCTGCGCTTCCTTTTCGTGAGGCTTTAGGCTTTACTATGAAAACCTTCTCGAACATAGCCTTCATGTCACGGATGAAAGCCTCATGTTCCTTTCCCTGAAAAACCTTGACGACCATCCAGCCATTCTCCTTTAGAAGTTTATCTGCTATTCTGAGGGCAATTCCAGCGAGATAGATCTGGCGGAGGTCATCAACCTCCCAAATACCGATGACGTTCGGAGCCATGTCGCTCAGTACAACGTCTGCCTTCACGTCTTGGAACCTGCTAAGCACCTCCTCCTGGACGTCGTGGTCGGTGACGTCGCCGACGATGGTCTCGACGTTGTCCATGACGAGGGGATAGATCTCTTTAAGGTCTACACCAATGACGAGGCCTCCCTCGATCGATTCACCAGCTACTTGGAGCCATCCACCTGGTGCCGCGCCCATGTCAAGTACTCTCTTCGCACCATCAAAGAAGCCGAATTCCTCGTTTAGCTGCTTGAGCTTATAGCTGGCTCGGCTTCTGTAGCCCTCCTCCTTTGCCTTGTTGTAATAGTGCTCTGTTTTGCGTTCGTGGAGCCATCTACTGGGCATTGCTTTTCAACACTCTCGCGAAGCTATCCTTTAATAATCTTTACCAACTCGGTGATACTAGCGTTTGTCTTAATCCCCCTTGGCTCGAAGTGGGTGCGCGAAGCTGAGTAGCCAGCGTCCCTTAGATTCTCTAGTATTGCCTCCATTTTGAGGGAGGACTTCCCAAGCCGGGAGCTTAACTCGTCGAGGTGATAGAACGTAGGAGGGAAATTAATTTCATCCTTCACGGCTTCGATGAGTCTTGTTAATCGGGGCTCCAAAATCGTAACTCCCTTCACCGCATTCCTGAGCATACCCGAAGCGAAGGTTTCTTCAGCGAGTTCCCCGAGCCACATCGGCCCACCTACTGTGAGTTGCCCACCGCACTCCGGGCACGTCCTCGAAGTTTTCAAGTAGGCTCCCTTCACTGCGGCTCTGTGGAGGCACTTCGAACAGTGGACTATGTATCCCATATTTGCCATGGAGGCATCCGCGGGTTTAGCGCTGTGCCTTACCCTTAGGTAAGCTCGTATGTAGTGGTCAGCGTAGTAGCTGAAAACCGGTGTCGCTCCGACCTCGTGGATCGCCGCAGCTCTCACCGCAGCACCTAGTAGTAGGCGGATAGCTACCTCATGCGTATAGGCGGTGCGTAGTGGGCGACCCCCATATTTCCTAAGGCAGGCTAAAGGGCTAACGCCGCAGAGGGGTGCCATGTCTGTAGCGGTGAGGGCTATCATTCCCCTGTCCCTCGTGGAGCGGACAGCCGAGTCGAGGAACTGACTAGGCGACCCATAGGGGTCAATGTCGATGTAGTCGAACCGGTTCATGGGGCTGCTGTGTAGGTTCATCAGCAAGTTCGCGTCCATCTCCCTGACCCTGATGTGTTCGGAGACGTTATTGCGGCGAGCATTATCCTCAGCGAGTTGGACCCCGCTCGGGTTGAGGTCCCCCAT
>CAZIAF010000080.1:0-8722 GCA_964537625.1 uncultured Candidatus Bathyarchaeia archaeon | reverse complement strand
CCAAACAGAAGAAAACTGGAGAATACGTAGCCAAGCACCGCCCCGCTGCAAAGAAACGGAAGCCCCGCCTGCGGGTTTCCCCGAGCTACAAACTTCAATAGCACAGCGTAACCTATGAGAGTCCCTAGCATCACAGAGCCGACAACCACGAAGCCCCCAAGACCCAATGATGAGTATACTGAGACCGCCAGACACCCCGGCAGCACTATGTCGCCGAGACCCATATAGAAAGCTCTACGCTCCTTACCAGTCGCCGGAATCTCACTCTGAATCTTGACTGGTACGCTCCCACTGTAACCACCCATCTTTGGAATTACCAACATCAGGGGTAGACCCGAGTTGATCACCATCTCAGCCAGGGTGACCATGTGCCTTGTTTTGTAGACCGCGACAGCGTCGTAAACCGCTAATGCGATCAAGAGAACAGCGATGAGGGGAGTGCTTAATGAGATCCCTAAGGTCACCATCGTGGTCGTCCCGAGTAAAATTGCGGAGGCGTCGATGAGGTACCACCGCGGCCATCTGACCAGCGAAGCTATCAACGCTGAGGAACAAATCACGGAAGCGAACACAGCCAGGGGGTCATCGAGGACGAAAAAGGACAGCGCGTATAGCGCCGAGAACAGAGAAAACCAGATTGTCCCAAATAAGATCCACTTGACAAACCTTCCACCCCTAAACCTCCCTAAGGCCAGGATCACCCCCGTCGCCAACAGCATCATCAGAAAAAAGTAGACGACATTGAGGGGGTCCCCCGAGTCCTCAAAAGTGAAAATACCCGCACTATTAAACGGCTCAACAAGCAACAACGCGAGCAGGTCGACGACCACGAACAACGACCCCATTACGATGAAGGACATGACGCTAGGGCGCACAGCCGATCCTGTCTCAGCCACACCCCTAGACTCGAATACTCCTTTTTTAAGCTAAGGTGAATTCACAACGAATAGGGTTTCCGGCGCGCACGAGGAGGGCTTTAGAATTGTTGACGTAAACTTAATAGGGGAAAAATTCGTGAGAGAAGAAAAGGGAGAAAGGCCAATGCGGTTAAAGATTCGTAATAAGAATGAACTCCTTGCCCAGGGAGTGGTTGATTCCCGCCGCGTTGTCCTAGAGGTCGCGGAACAGGTCTTACAAAAGCTGGACGCTTATGAACGCCTCAAAGCCTTTGTCCATCTGGAGGGGGACCTTCTCCACATCGGCAACCGTCAATGGGACTTAACCAGGAAACGACATGTCTATGTTTTCTCTGCTGGGAAAGCTGCAAATCATATGGCCATGGCTATGGATGATATCCTGGGCCAGCGGCTGACTAAAGGCGTCGCCATCGTAAAAATCGTGGAAGAGACGGACAATTATGCCAACACGGAGGTATTTGTAGGTGGCCATCCCCTACCTAACTACGAAGGTATCCATGGCTGCCGGAGAATACTGGAAATTGTCGACCGGGCAGATCGGGATGATTTGTTCATCGTGTGCATCAGCGGTGGCAGCACAGCGCTGATGGGATACCCAGTGGATGGTATTACCCTAGAGGAAAAAATAGCGGCCACCGACACCATGATCAAATCGAATATGCGGGTGATGGATATCAACGTCATCCGGGGCCACCTCTCCCAGATGAATCGCGGCCGGCTGGGGCAACGGATCGAGAAAAGAGGCGCCGAAATGATCGGCATCAACATCTGGGACGCCCTGGACTGGCCACCCATCAAGGATTACGGGGAACCGGTGGTGATGCGAGGCACGCCTATCGGTCCAGACTACTCCACGTTTTCGGATGCCCAAAAAATTATCCTCGAACATGGTTTGGTCGGTCGACTGCCCCAAAGCGTGGAGTCGTACATCTTCAACGGCACGGAAACGCAGGAAACACCGAAATCGATTGCCCGCGCCACCTACTTCATGCTCAATATCTTATCCGATTCCTGTCGATACGCCGCCGAAATCGCCTCAAACATGGGAATCAACCATATGATTCTCACCACCAGCCTTGAGGGGGAAAGCAAAGATGCGGGAATGATCCTCGCCGGTATCGCCAAAGAGGTACAACGCTTTCACCGGCCGATCGCGCCTCCCTGCATGATTTTCTCCGCCGGCGAGACCTCGACCTATATTCTAGATAACAGGGAGGTCAAGGGACATGGCGGGCCTTCGCAGGAATTGACGGCCGGATTTGCCATCATTGCCAGCGAAGCACCGGGGATCTGTATGCTCTCCATTGATACTGAAGGGACAGATGGGACGACGAAAATGGCTGGCGGCATCACCGATTCTGAGACTTACCATCAAGCGGTTGCCGGGGGCATCGACTTATGGGAAGCGCTGCGTAGACACAGCACCTATGAAGCTTTGTCGAAGCTAGGATGTTGCGTCCTCACAGGGAATACTGGAACGAACCTGTGCGACTTCAACGTCTTATATATACCCGAGAAAAAAGACTAGTCGAGATGGGGCAGGAATAATGGGGATTACTACTATCAAATCCATCAAAGCCAGACAAATTCTAGACAGCAAAGGGAAGCCGATGCTGGAGGTGGATGTGGTTACTGTAGGCGGGATCCTCGGACGCGGGTCGGCTCCCTCGGGTATCTCAGCAGGATCACATGAAGCATACGTCTTGCGGGATAAAGATCCCAAGTGGTTTGACGGTCTGAGCGTGTTCAAAGCCGTTGATATTGTCCATAACACGATTGCCCCCACCCTGCAGGGAATGGATGTGATGAACCAAAAGGCGATTGACCAGACGATGATCGAGCTGGACGGCACGGAGGATAAATCCAGGCTGGGTGGAAATACACTCTGCAGCGTATCCCTCGCCAGCATCCGGGCGGCAGCCAAAACCGAGAACAAGCCCCTTTATCGCTATTTGAATCCAGGCGAAATCAAGACGATTCCCTTACCCACGGTGAACTGCATCTCAGGTGGCAGCTACCAAAAGGGATCAATGCCATTCCAGGAGTGCACCGTCGTCCCCTACAAAGCGAAGACGATCATGGAGGCGGTCCATATCATATACCAGATTTTTAAGTTGACACCAGAGGTCATTCAAGATTATCAACACGGGCAACCTCCCAAGCCAGGCAGTCTATCCGGCTGGCAGGCACCCAGTCCGGATCCAATGGTTTCATTTGATATTTTATATGAAGCGGCCAAGCGCTGCGGAGTAGAGGATAAAATCGCGTTTGCCACCGACTGCGCATGCAGCGAACTCTACAACCCAGAACGGAACACATACGATTTCGTCGGCAAGGAGGTTGATCTGGACACCCTGCTGGAGTACCTCAAGAACCTGACGACGAAATATAATTTCCTCTATGTGGAGGACCCAGTAGATGAAAACGACTGGGAAGGCTGGCAAAAAGCGGTCAAAGTCTTGGACCGGACAATGCTGGTTGGCGACGACCTGACGGTGACGAACATCAACATGCTCAAGAAGGCGGCTCAGATGAAAGTTTGTGAAGCATTCATCTTCAAACCTAACCAGGTCGGGACGATCAGTGAAAGCCTAGAGGCGCTGAAATACGCTCAAGCTAACGGCATCATCGCCATCCCCTCCGTCCGAGCCGGCGGCGTCGTCGATGACCCCATCTTCGACATCGCTGTCGCTTACGGCTGCTGCGCCACAAAACAGGGGCCACCGAAAAATGGTGAACGAACCTACGGCATCAATTTCCTCACCCGGGTAGAGGATGAGCATCCAAATGCCAAACCTTACGATTTCACTCCCCATATCAAGTTCTAATTGCATTCGCTGTATAACAGAAAGCATAAAAAAGTTGGATCATTCACCCCGACTCATTATACCCATAGCCGTATGCACGATAGGTATTAAGTGGAAAACTAAGGATCTGATGGAGCATCACCGCGTACCTGGATGCCTCAGGGTCAGCTTCAGCGTAAGTAATCTTTATTTTCAAACTATGCACATTATACAGGGTTCTCGATCAATGCGAATAACACTCCAAACATCTCCTTCGGGTGTATGAAAGCCCACCTGCTCCCATTAGGATACTCCACGGGTCTCTCAGAGGTGAACCTGACACCCTTCCCCCTCAGCTCCTCCACAGTCGCATCAAGGTCAGTGACCTCTAACCCGATGTACTGGACTCCCTCTCCACGTCTCTCCATGAACCTGGCTACTGTGCTCTCAGACGAGTATGGCTCCATTAACTCGAAGACATTCTCCCCTACGGTGAGGTAAGTGTTCTTGACGTGATCAACTTCGCTAGCTCCAACTCTAATTATCTTCGAGCCCAGGTGCTCCGTGAACTTTTTCCTCGCCTGCTCTATGTCTTTTACGGCGACTCCGATGTAGGCGACCCCTTTTATCATGATGATCCACCAAAGAAAATGCACTATCCATTATTTATACGGATAGACGCGGCTATATGAAGCTCAGAATAGTACCTAACTCAACCATCAATAAACTCCCATGAAAAAAAACTAGGGCTCCTGTTACAACCAACACATAGTAGACTGCCTGAATCGCAGCTGAGTCACCCATTAACTTAACAGATTAAACTTATCGTGAAGTGAAAATAAGATTGGCCCCAACTCTGAACGAACAAACATGTAAATGATAAATACTTAGTTGACTCTTCCCATACAAGGTTCATTTATCATACAATGATACTGGATCTTACAATATTTGAAAAAACTGGTGTAAAAAATGAAGTACGCTTATCTATGGTATGTGAAGGTGTCCCAAGAAGCATTAAAAAAGATGATCAGTGACAACAAATACGCACCAAATTGGGTGGCAAAAGTTAAGGAAATTGTTAAGAAAGCTGGTGTAAAACTACTCTTCATTGGGACTCCATACGGAACAGTTGAGCAATATGTTGTGGCTATTGAGTCAGATAGCCCCTTGGACGAGCACAGTAAGGTTAACGGTGAATTCTATCGTATAGATCCTGCTTTTATCGAGTACGCTAAAACTGAGATAATAGCCCTTTCATGACCTTATCTCCCTTTTTTTTGCGCTTGTAGCGCACACTTGACTATCCGAATATTCTCGGGACCCCGCTTTTGCCTCGCCTCTGAGGTATTTAGTGGATAACTGGGCCTCTCACTAGCGCGCAAAGTAGGCAGATCAATCAGACTTTTCCATTACATCGACTTCCCTAACAAAAACCCAAGTCGATATCGGTTCACTCCTCATTGCCTTAATCTCTTCCATAATTACGTTCTTTACAGCCTTTGCCAACTTCTTCTTCTCATCCTTTGAAAAGTAGTCCTTCATCACAGCGATTTCAACGAGAGGCACACAACCACCAACTTAAATTTATTTATCACTGCAGATAACCATTTCGATACAATCAAAAGGAACTGAGGAAAAGACTATTATGTGCGAATATTTTCTTGAGATGGGCTATTTCTTATATTGTTCAAATATAAAAATAACCAATCCAATTACGATTAAAACTATGCCAAATAACTTCCTAAGTAAACTTTGCCAAAGAGGATCCAGTTCAAAATTTACACCTTGAACGATTTGAATCGTAAATAAAGACCCAATCGCTAAAGGTATCACCATAATCAGAAAAAATTTTGGATCGAAATACTGACTTAGATCCATTTTTGCCAAGTGTCTACTATATAATCCTAAAACACCATTCACAATAAGCAATGCAAGCGAGGTCCCACGCGCTACACTATCACTTAACCCAAAACCATAGAGAAGAAGGGGTACTATAAGAGGACCTCCACCTATCCCTAGCAAGCTACTACAAGCACCAATTAAAAAAGCAATAAACATCCCCAAACCATATTGTGTGAGCACTAGAACATAATTTAGCTTAATTTTCCATCATAATGAAAACGATAAAGGATATTTTTATTCTTTCTTAACGCGTACGCGAGGTTGCCTGCGCGCTATCAACATAACTTAGTATTAAACAACGATAAATACATCATTCGTTCATTGAGAATTAAGGTGAATACAACGTCTAAATCTCTTTTTAGCTGGTTCTCACCGAAGAGAGGCGATGAAGTTATTGAGTTGACAAGAAAAACCTTCATGCTTACAGGAGAAGTAATTAAAAGCCTAAATAACATGGTTCAAGCCGATGTAAGGGGCGACAGACAAGACAGCGCTTCACACTATAAACTCCTTCATGAAAAAGACATTGAAGTCATCAACATCAGAAGAGATATTATAAACCTAGTATCGAAAAACAAGATGTTTCCTGAAGAGAAGATGGATATAATTGATTTAATCCGAGCAGTCGACTTCATAGCGGATACCGGTAACGAAGCTGGTAAACTTTTATCAGTAATTGACCTCAGCAAAGCCCCAAACGAGTTGAAGGAGACCGCTCTTGAGATGGCTAAAACAGATCATTTGTGCATGGAAGCTCTAACACAGTGTTTTACATCCATGAAGGGGAACCTAAAGAAATGCATAGATCTCACAAACGAAGTTGAGGGACATGAGACGCGTGTCGACGAGTTATATCGGATAACGCGTGAGTACCTCGGAAAACTGGAGTTTCCAGGATGGAGCGCAGCATCTCTATATCTATTAATTGAATTCTTGAACTCTCTAGAGACGATCGCGGATTGGTGCGAGAACACATCGGACATCATCAAATCCATTTCAGTGAAAGTCGAGTAAATCTTCCTTTTTTTGTAAACAGAGAATGCCTCTTTTTTTCAAAAAGTACGCTATGTACCCCGACGAGTTTGCGATGAGGTTTTACGACGGCGAACTCTTTTCTCACTCGGACCCACTAGCCTGAATCCCCACCTTTCCTCATCCTCCACAGCCATATTGACCTCTCTGAAGATTATGAGGAGGGTAATCGGCAGAATGAACCAGCCCCTCATGATGTCGATGAAGGTGTTCCAAAAGAAATGTAGTGGGATCACGATAAGTAAACCGGGGATAAGATCGGTGATCTGCATCTTCCCGCGAAGCACAAGAGCCAGCCCAAGGGTTCTTGCCGCGATTGCGGTCCAGGCTATATGGCAGAAAACCGTAGTCATTCTCGTTAACAAGGCGATGGGAACGCTGGTGACATTGCCCGAGAGAAGATACAGCATGTTTTCCAAGGATGCAAAACCGGCTCCCACTGAGGCTCCGTAGATAATCCCGTCTAGATGGCTATTGATCTCTGTACCGAATAGTTTACCTTTAGCGAATAAATATAATCCAAATAGTTTGAGGGGTTCTTCTATGAAAGCCCCTGCACCATAGCCTAGGTAGGGATATAGTAGTGGATTAAGGTAGTATGACAGTAGACCGGCGATTGCACCCCAACCGAATAGATAGGCTATCAAGGAAAGGGGCTCAGGGTCATACTTGTCGTTTTGTAGAAACCAGGCAAGAAGCACGATGGGTATTGTAAAACAGTTTAACGTCACTCCGAGGTACGAAAGCCATAGCTCTCCAAATAATAATGAGGCGCCTAAACCGAGCATAATCGCAGCTATTATAAGGTATTTGGTTAATGGTTGGGGAGGTCTCCTCTGGTATGCTACGTTGCTTGGTAAAACCTCAATAGGTTCAGGTTTGAAAGCACTCATTAGCGCCTCTTTTATGAAAAATGCTGTAGAGTATTTGGGTGTGTCTAGGATTTGCCTAATTTTTCCCATCTCTTCTTTGATATTTGCTTTACAGAAGGGACATATGTCCTCTTTTTCGTTAAGTGTAGCGTTGCAGTGAGGACATTTAATTAACAATTAAACCAGTTAGTTGAACTGTTGTTTAAGGAAATATGTTTTTCTAAAGTCATGACCTCATCAGATTATCCATATAAGAATAGCTAGACGCCGCTCGGCGTTATTCTAAAGTGTTACGCCTGTCAAGTTGCGCTATCTAGTCTCAAGGGTCTTCAATTTTGCCTCGCATGTGACTCGGCAAAGTCTCATCGAAAAGCTTTTTTCACTATTGTATCCCAATTTTTATATATTTCTGGGTCTAGCCTTTCTGACATTTTATCGAGTGCGTCAGCCAAATACTCCCAATTCAACCACTGACCTCTTCCATATTCTCGTTTCCTATACTCCTCAAGGATGGGCTTGAACTTACGCCACATCAATAAAATATTCTGCCCCGCTGAATAATAGATGGTGTCCAAGTCGACAAGACCCTTCCTATATTGCCAGCCAACGTGCTCACATACCATCCAAAAAGAATATCTTCTAATATAGTTCTCAGAGTTCACACTCGAGTCATATTTTTTGTAGAAGTCATCAAAGTCACTCCACACCATAGACATCAATTCAAAGTATTTCCTTTGAGCATCCTCTGAATTTATTGTACTTAATAAGCTGGTCGTCAGCGTGACCTTCCGGTTCTTCGCCGTCTCCCTGATATTGAAGGCGAAGCTTAATGCCGCTACACTTACAGAAACGTAACCTAGGAGTGATGCTATGGACTGTAGAAAAGCTATGTCAACCATACATCTTCCACTTGTTTATTAATTAACAAGAATAAAGGTTAAGGTTATGGTTCCAAACCCGCTCCTTCTTCCCACCCTCCGTTCCATAGCCTGAGCTCCAACTTTTCTCTTCTATATGCTACCTCCTCCCGCAGCCATACGCTTACCCTCACATAATAAATGAAATTATCAGACGGATTTGAAGATGCGATTATTAAAGCGTTGTCGCTTCCGATTATTTTATTGGCAAACGCAGATACGGCGGTGCATTCGCATAATTGGGATCCCTTTTCTCTAATAGCTTTGCCAATTCAACCGCCAGATACTCAAAGTTC
>CAZIAF010000079.1:5696-8724 GCA_964537625.1 uncultured Candidatus Bathyarchaeia archaeon | reverse complement strand
GCCCAAATTGGCAGGGAAGCTGCTATTGGATCCGCGGTTAACTACATAAAAAAGGGATATATGAATAGGTGACGCCTGATTCAGAGATTTAAATAGCGATTAAAATAATTATATATTTGCATACGTGCACATTATTTTTATTTATCGAATATTTTAATAGAAAGTTAAAATCAGGTATAATATTGATTAATTTGGGTGAAAACGTAAAAAGTATGAAGGAAATCGAGTTCCAAGCTATCGATGTAAACTATAAGATGTTTTTTTTAGTTGGGTTAATTGGAAGTTTATTAATGATCTTGTTTTTTGTATTATCTGGGTTTTTTAAGTATCCAACCAACCCCATTGATTTTATTCCAATTGTATTGTTTCTCTTAATTACCTATATGGGGCTAATCGCCGGGCTACAATCTTATCGTGGGGTGTCACATTACGTGTTAACCGATAGCGAATTGGTTGTTCACCATGGTTTGGGGAGTACAAAGATTCCTTTTGAGAAGATAGAAAATGTGAAGGTCGACTCTATGAATATGTATGGTGGCGGTCGCAAGCAGAAAGGCTGGACAGGGGACTCTGATGGAAATAAATTGGAGACGAGTAGAAATATCTGGCTTCCCCCTCTACCAGGTGCCAAATATGCTAATAGTATTTCTGGAGGATGCGTCGTTGCTAAGCTTAAGGGAGGGAATGATCGGATTGCTCTTACTCCCGTGGACCTGGATGGATTTGTTAAAGAGCTTTCTAGTAGAATTTCATGATGTGTATACGCGCTTGTGAAAAAATCTGAAGAGTAGAAGACAAGGTGTCTAGGAAACCTCAGTTAATTCGTAGCTTCGACTACCTAGTCCAATGGTTTCAGCGTACAAGAGTTGAACCCCCCAATCGACACCGTTCAACGCTCTAAACTTGTCTCCACCCGGCTCAAAACCAGATTTAAGGAGGCTTTCCCTAAGTCCATGTTGCTTGTTCACTAAGTCGACTGAAGCCTGATCAACGGCAACGGGATCACGGCTGGCGACAATTCCGACGTCAGGTACGATTGGAATGTCTGCCCAAGGCTCGCAGTCGCACTCCGGCGTGACGTCGAGGATGAAGTTGAAAAAGACTGTCTTTCCCTCTTTTCCCTTTAATGCGCCCGCGGCGTACTCGACCATTCTCTCCTCCGTCTCTTCCTTTGTGTAGAGTGAACCACTCCTCCAGTCAGGGTCGATGGCGTCGCTATAACAAGTAAGAGTGCACTCGCCACAACTATCGCAGACATCGATGTCTACCTTCGGCTTCTGACCCTCACCTTGGGATTTTATTGCTTGTACGTGGCATCGGGGGATACATAATCCGCACGCCGTACAGCGTTCGCTGATCTTGGCACGTGCTCCGTGGATGCTAAGCTTCGCCGGTCTCCAAGCGCATCCTATTCCAATGTTTTTGAGGGAGCCGCCGAAGCCCGTGATGACGTGGCCCTTGAAATGAGTTGCAACAATGAGGGCATTAGCCTGGCCTATAGCCGAGGCTACTCTAACCCTGTCGAAGTGCTTGCCTTTGACCTCGTACTCAACGTGTTCGGCGCCTATGAGCCCATCTGCTATTACTATTGGGGCTTCGATTGATGGGGGATAGAATCCGTGACGCATAGCGGTTCTAAGGTGCTCATACGCGTTATGTCGTTTATCCACGTAGAATGTATTTGAATCGGTTATGAATGGACGCGCTCCACTTCCTGCGATACACTCAACGAGTTTCTGAATAAATTGTGGACGTAGATACCGGGTAGTGCCACCCTCACCGAAGTGGGTCTTTAAGGCCACGAGCTCCATCGGTTTTAATGAAGTTGAGAACCCAACTGAATCATAGAGGCGTTCTATCTTATTCAGGAGATTGTTCTCTTTCTTCTCATTAGCAGCTGCGGATGCAAAGTAGACCTTCGACTTCATGTTGATCCATCCGTTGTCCTTGTATCTTATCTCTTGGAATTAAAAAGCTCTCAAAGTGCTCGCGCGCGAGCCTCGAGGTGATAATTACGTACGCATTTGTAAAAAATTTAGGCTTTTCAAAATCTGGGAGTGTACGAGTGGCTCCTCGAGCTCATTTATAGTTGCCGAAGTTGGCGTGAGCTATTTTCCAGCCGTCGGGTGTGCTCTCGTAGATTATGGTGACGGGTCCCTTCTGAGGTCTCTTATCGTTGGGGCGCTTGAAGAACCATGTTGCACAAACTATGGCTGACTCGCCAAAGTCCTCAACGTCTATCTCCTCAAGCCAGAGTTTATTCGGCTGATCCTTGCCCCCCTTGACGAAGCCGAAGCCCTCGTGGTGCTTCACAAGCGCCTCGTATCCCTTAATTATACCCTGCTTCTCAGATGAGAAGTAAGTCACCCTATCATCCTTGAGGAAGAGCTTATCGACCTGTTTTAGATCGTAGGTGTTCCAGAACTTCACCCACTCATCGACCTTCTTCGCGTTGAATTTCTGAGCCATGACTGTTTCATATCCTCTTGGTTAAAGTCGTTTGCGGTCACTGCTGGCGCGAAGGTTAGTATAAGCTTCCAGACCCACCACACATACATCTGCCTTGAGATGCGTAAAAGTTTCTCCCAATCAGCGAGTTTAATGCGCGCGCATCGTGAGAAACCCGAAGTCATAGCTTATATCCGATACCTGTACCCCCGAGTACATCCCGATTGGGTTGGCAAGATCAACTGCAACGTAAACTACCGTAATTATCTGTAGAGTCGTGGAATTGAAGTGTCCCTCAATGATGACGATGACTCTGCTAATGACGATGACTACATGACTGTTGATGAAGGTGGCTCCATGGATGAAAAGAATAACAACGTAGACATTCAAGAAGGTACGCCCATACAGAGTCATAGTACTGGAGATGTCAACCCTAAGTCATCGGTAGT
This sequence comes from uncultured Candidatus Bathyarchaeia archaeon, assembly GCA_964537625.1. Classification (GTDB taxonomy): domain Archaea; phylum Thermoproteota; class Bathyarchaeia; order TCS64; family TCS64; genus UBA8941. Next base: position 5,827 of record CAZIAF010000079.1, on the reverse strand, counting down.
CATCGGTAGTCATCGGCAGTCATAAGCAGTCAGTCACAGTCACCCATCATCAGCAGTCATCGCTGAGTCATCGCCAGAGTCATCGGAACCCATCGCTGAGTCATCAGCAGTCATCGCTGAGTCATCGCCAG
>CAZIAF010000079.1:0-5596 GCA_964537625.1 uncultured Candidatus Bathyarchaeia archaeon | reverse complement strand
AGTCATCAGCAGTCATCGCTGAGTCATCGCCAGAGTCATCGGAACCCATCGCTGAATCATCGGAACCCATCGCTGAGTCATCGACAGCCACCGTAATACTGCCGAAGGTAACTAGGCGAGAACCAGCCAAGCCAATCATCACAGCCGAGTCATTGAAGCTACTAGTCACCATCCAAGAGGAAGCCAAAAGCAAGAGCAAGATAGTTGTGAAGCCCTCCCCAGTCAAGGAGGCAATCGCCGAGGAGTTGAGGAACCTCCAGCCGCATGACCCAGACATTGTTCCTGTGGCAGGTGCGCGCGCTAAACGACTTCCCCTATAACTGATGCTTACCTAAATTACGTGAACCATCCTCTCTATAGAGCAGTGTTTCAGTGAGTCGAGAGATTATAGCATCAGCCATGCTAGTCGGTTAATGGTCATCCTCATGAACGAAAGATGGACGCTCCGAAAATATCCCATTCATCGTAAAAATATCTGAAAATCAATTGACGGCATCGGATAACTCTGGACGATGTTGGACTTCTATGGAAAAGCGCTTCAGCAAGCATCAATTACCTAAGTATGTTACACTCTTGATTCAAGAGACGTAAAGACGTAAACACATCAAGCTAATCAAATGTTATCTGTAACTCAGGTATCTTGTTGTCGATAAGCCACGGGTCAAGCCTCATCCTGATCATCACCCGCCCAGATTCTATATGCAAATGGCCCAAGTGACGATCCTTCTTGTGTTTGCCTAGTTGGAAACAACGATTCACTAGGTGATGGACCAATCTGACGTCATCCTCGTTATACTCAAGAACTCCATTCTGAAGCGGAAGCCCGGACTCAACATGCATCTGATATGCCTGGGCGACGCGCAGCCCGTCGAGTTCCGTCTGCCTGAAGTTATACTCCAGGTGTGAGCCTAGCTCCTTGAGCGCGTAGCTGCTGTATGGAAATATGAAGCACCTCCTCAGAAGGCTGCATAGGTCGACATGCGGGTAATCGAGTAGTGTTGTCGGGTTGAGGCCTAGCCTCCTCGCTGCGCCTAGCGTAACCCTGGTGTCGAAGCCCGTACCCGAGTAGGTAACCAACGTGTAGCTACGGTGATTATCAAGGAAGGCTAAGAACCTCTCAATTATGTCTTTTTCTCCATCCCACGAATCAGCGTAGAACTGAGTGAATCTCTCGTCCACGAGAATCCCAATTAACCAGATTTTTCTACACCTATCGTCTGTCTCGATATCCATATAGATGAGCCTATCACCAGGGAACTCGAAGGCACTGATCTGAATTACCTCACCGCTGATATAGGACAGTGCTCTTAGCCTGATTTTACTAAGAGTTTTCCCAGATATCCCCAGGAGGTCTTCGAACTCCTCTATGTCCCTAATTTTAGCCACATCGCCTATGGTGTATATGCCGGCGTCTCGGAGGCGCTCCGAGTATCGTTGGCCTACGCCGTAGATGCTCTCAACGGGGTGATTTCTCGGGTCGCGCAGATCGAAATCAGCTTCGTAGATATTAGGAGAGTTATCACCTGTCGAAGTCGCATCGGCTACCCCTTCTCGTATAATGTTCTCTGAGTGCAGCGTCGCATCTTCAACTGGAAGCATGATGCGCTAGGAGGTAAACACATTTTTAATGGGTGCGCATAGCTAGGGGGCAGGGAGCAAAGCGAAACTGACGCGTATGAGCAGACTCTGAACTCCTCAGAATCTTTGGATACAACAAAAAGCAAGGTATAAGTTACGCGCTTAAACATCGCATGTTTATGGCGCATAACATCCAATGGCTTGGCGACCTTAAATTCAAGGCAGAGTGGAACGGCTTAGAAATCATCTCCCATGAAACAAGCGACATGAAGAACCTAGTCGCAATGCCCCCAGGAGCCATCTTCACCGCCTCCCTCGGACTATGCACAGCATCAAGGATCATCGGAACATGCCAGAAAAAGGGCTGGGCCGTCAAAGCACTCAACATAAAGCTACGCCGCAAATTGAATTTATCAGAGAATATTGTAGACGCGTACAACCTGGACATTGAGTTAAAAGCAGACTTGTCCGAAGAGCAGAGAAAAGAGCTGCTCGCCGAGGCTCATAACTGCTTCGTCCACAGATGCATGAAACACGTACCCGAAATAACATTAAATCTGGAAATAACCTAACCAGCCATCTGCCAATAAGTCGCACACATGATGAAACTATCGAACTCATCACATTCACGGCGAAAGGCAAACTAAAAGGAATAAAATTAGGTGCTCAGGCGTGGTCTATGCCTTCAGAGTTTCTTTAACGTGCCCTGCGATCTTGTCATATATTTTAAACTCCTCCGAGCTTGGATATTCCCCCATCCCGAAGGTTGGTACCATCGAGTCTCCCGACGATGCCCCTGATCCTGACTTATAAATTGCCACATATCCATCGGATTTTATCCCTCTGACAGTAATCGGGAGATAGCTCATGGGCATCAGCATAGTCTTCAACTCACTATCTGAGTTTAAAGCGTCAGCTAGTCTACCCCCCGACCACACACCACCGCCGGCGGTTGATGCTTTACAGAGTCCCTCATCCTTGATGTCTCCCCTGACTGCACATATGGTTTGAACGCCCATCGCGTCCGCTCGCTCAACTCTGGTTTTCCACCCTCCACCACGTGTGACACTCCGCCCACCCGCACCTGGGATGACTCTTGCCCTAGTCTCAACGAACTCTATGTTTCTATTATGTACTTTAACAACAGCCATAGGAGGCACATATAGGGGATCATTCCCGAAGAGTGGGGGTTTATGCTGTATCACGTCGGGTCCCTTAGGGTCCATTACGGTGGCCTCTACACCGATATTCGTAAGGTGAGTTTGAAGATCGTTCTGGATGTTCCCGAGCCCTGGATTCATAATTTTCATGAACTCCTCTGGGAAACCAGCTATCCCCCCCATGATGACCAGTACAATTGCTACTGGCAGTATTTCATTGGTTATTATATTCGGGTACACGAATCTGCCTATTAGTACCGCTAAGGCTCCTGCGAAGAAAAGAAGACCAATCTTATTCATTTCTTACACTTCACCCTGATACATAAAATCTAAACTACAACTATAAAAAAATAGCGCGCGCAATTAAAATAGAATTTTAATTGAAAAATGACGAGAATATTATGGTAACTTGTGAACTGACTTCTAAGGAACTCGAGGTTCAGGTTCTTTCCCTGACTCATTCACTCTTCCAGAGTAGTTGAGAACAAAACGCGCGCGTCAATATACTTTACTTAAAAATTTTCCTTCCTCTTCTCTTTCTAAGTGTACAATAAGTTCTGATTGAAGACTTACATTTATTACAGTTTTTTACTGTGCTTACTCTCAAGTTACACAATTTCTTTCCTTCCACTCTAAATTACTATTAGGTTATTGGCACCACTTAAAGGAGTCTATATATATTTAAACGGGTTAAATCACGCACAATAATTATTAATAATAGTTAGACTTAATTTGGAAATTGGTAACACTTTAATAAAAATAAGTGTAACCAAACGTACTATGTAAGGAGAAATGAGGAATGTTACTGGTTGAGTACTTCGACTGGATGGGAACCGAACAAGAGCTTAAAGAGATCGAAGAGGAGATCAAAAAAATAGCCTTAAAAACAAAGGGTATCAAGTACCTGGGTCGCTACTCGCCTCATCAAAAAAAGTTCCAGTGGTGCTGGATTTTTGAATCGGATAGCTATGACAAACTAATTGGACCCAGTATGCTAAAATTGGGGCGAAACTTTAAACTGATGCCTTGGGGTTCAGTAGAAGCATTCTCAGGACCTGTTTAAGACCTAACTTCCCCTTTTTTCACATATTATACTTGGCTCAATCTTAACCGATCGCGCCTACGAACAGAATTTGAAGCTGCAGATAATTCTCATCCAGAACTGTTATTAGCGACTTTTGGGCTCCAACAATAGAGAGCACGTTTTTTTTTAAAAAAAAGACGTTATTAAAGTTGTATCTATGAGGGAATTAATTTGCCTGACCTAAGAATGAGCACTCGTTTTATGCTCGTTTAACTTTACCCTGGTGACGAAGTTCTTATTACACGTTTGGCAATTGAAGTTCTTTTTCCCGAAGCCAATCATATTGATGATTTTAGAGAACATCAATTAATAATAAACCTTTGGTCCTTTAATAACCTTCCTGAAGAGAGCCAAAATTTAACTATTTTACCTAAATATTGATAATTATATGATTAAAAAATTGATTTATAAATGTAAAAACCAGATTCTTCGTATCCAAAATAGATTTCTACATCTCCTTCTTTCAATTTCGCGCGAGCGCATGCTACAAGCCTATTATTCTAGTTATTAACAAGAATTGGGGGGTGCCCAGACGAGATCACCGGAGCTGAACCCGCTTGCGCGTGATCAGCTGAGGAGCGCAAGTCTCTCGACTAGCCTAAGCCAGCCAAGCTCCTTCGCAATCCACCCCTCACGGTTCCGCGGCTTTCAAGGCTTTCATTGCTTAGACCCTTCGTCCGCTCCCACCTGGGCAAACCAATCTACATCGCATGGGTATATCCGTGTTCCATTACACTCTGCTATCAATTAGTGATTTCTTAGCGGTTTATAATGCTCATATATGTACTGAATGCACACGTATTGTCGTAAATCCTGTCGACTGAGACCTTCACAATCAATTTATGAATATTATGCACAACAATAGCCCTTCCCCCAGCTGGTAGGGCTAGATACTCTGTACATGCGCGCTAAACACCTCCCTTAGGGTAACTTCGCGTTCAACAATCTTCTCCCTCTGCTCAATCAGCGAACGAATATTGGATATTAATTCCCTTTAAGCACATCAATGAGGAGTTCAACCCTATTCTATGAAAACACTCCGCTTCCTCAAGCCACGCATGAGATGTGGAAGGTCCTCAGGGTCAGCAGCCAGTATCCTCCAAGTCTCACACTCCTCCTCAAAGCCCTCCGTGGAGAAACCTGGCTTATCACACCTCCCCATGATCCAAGCCAGCTTCATGAAAAAGTCCTCAGACTCTATAATGCGGTGCATAATCGCTACCGACTCATAGCAAAGAACTCGGAAATCGCGAGGAGAACTTAAGATGATTTTCCTATTCAAAAGCCCAATACCCATACAACCTTGGGGTACATCCAACAGCTTTTCGTCCTCCGGACCTGATAGCTCATAGACCAGTCTACCAAGAACGTCTATCACCCACTCCTCATGACGATCAGCCCCAATTCTCCGACTGTGAATTCTGATTGGCCCAATATCCGTCCCCAAGTAGAGACGGAGTCCTTCTAGCAACTCAGGGTTCTCAACCAGATCCTCGAAGTTCATCAAGATTATTGCCCCAAGTCGCTCCTTTTCAGTTCCCAATTGATCCTCATTTCTAGCACATCGTAAAGCGGTCCCGCTTTCTCGAATCTGCTTAATCATTTTGCTATCCGCATTTTCGCCTAATTACAACACCCCCACGCGCATTCATTCCTACAACGGTCCTCACCATATTTCATGAGTATGCACCAATAATATATGCACAGAAGAGTTATATACACAAATATTGATTCCAGAGTGCATCAAATGTGATCATTATGGATGAACTAACTC
>CAZIAF010000078.1:0-8833 GCA_964537625.1 uncultured Candidatus Bathyarchaeia archaeon | reverse complement strand
CTACTATTAAGATGAGGTTCTTTTAGCTGTGATTGAATTTCGGGACATGTCAGAACGCACTCTATCTGAAAATCCCTAGCTGACTTCATGTACTCACAGAGTTAGAAGCTCTAGTAATCAAGATGCTGCTAAGCTAGTGTTTTTCAATGCCGTTACGCATATTTCTCTGCCTTGACAAAGCTTGTCGCTGTAGTCACTGTCGGAAACGAGATCCTCGATGGAGTCATACTTGACACCAACACTAAATGGCTAATCGAGCGGTTAAAGCCCCTTGGTTTCATGGTAAAGGAGATCATCACAGTCAGGGATGATGTCCCTGAGATCGCGAAGGCGATCAATCGGGCAGTAGAAGACGGCTGCTGGCTCATCATTACCAGTGGTGGTCTCGGCCCTACACATGACGACATGACTCTCAAAGGAGTCGCGGAAGCCTTCCATCTGCCAATGGTGATTAACGATGAAGCTCTCACGATCGTCACCCGAGAGTACGCGGCGCTCCATGAGCATGGGATAATAAAATCGGGTGAGATCACGCCGGCTAGAAGGAAAATGGCGGTCTTCCCCGAAGGCGCAATACCGCTGGACAACAGAGTCGGTAGTGCTCCGGGTGTTCTCTTAAAGCATGGCGGTGTTGAGGTCGTCTCTCTTCCTGGCGTTCCCCATGAAATGATGTGGATCTTCGATAATCAGTTCGTCTCCCATCTCAACACCCATATCAGCGAGGTCTACTATGAGGAGGTTCTAAACCTTCCTCTCAGAGATGAGTCTACTCTATCCCCTCTCATCGACGAGGCTATGAATAGGGTTCCCGGCGTGTGGATCAAGTCCTTAGTAAGACCCTACGGCGAGGTAGGCATTCGATTCTGGGTCTCCGCAAGGGGTGAAGATAAGGTCATTCTTATGGCGAAAGTCAAAAAGGCGGTAGAAATCCTAATGAACCTCGCTAAAGAACAGCTTCCGAGAGGCTAGGAAGTAAGCAGCTAGGTCAGCATCTACATTAATATCAACCTACTGCCAAACCATACGGGAACAAGGATGCTTGTGGTGGACCTTCCTATCCCCGACACTGTGAAGAAACTACTCGCGCTCAAAGGAATTAAGGAGCTCTATCCACCACAAGCCGATGCTGTCAACACCGGCGTCCTTGAAGGAACAAACCTTGTTCTCTCCAGCCCAACCGCTAGCGGTAAGACTTTGATAGCTGAGCTCTGTGCCCTAAAGCATGTTCTAGAGCGTCGCGGAAAAGTTCTCTATCTCAGCCCGCTTCGGGCTCTTGCTTGGGAGAAGTACGAGGGCTTCCAAGAGTACGCTAGCTTACAGAAGTCTGATGGAGGTAAGATTCGTGTAAGTGTGAGCACTGGGGATCTTGACAGTAAAAGCCCTTGGCTTGAGGACTACGACATAGTAATTACAACCAACGAAAAGTGCGATTCACTGCTCAGACATAGGAGTAACTGGATGACGAGTGTCACGTTGGTAATTGCTGACGAGATACATCTTATAGGAGATGAAAGAGGCCCCACCCTCGAGATTGCCCTCGCAAGACTCCGTCAGATGAACCCTAGTATGCAGATTCTTGCACTCAGCGCCACAATTAAGAACGCTGATGAAGTTGCCGAGTGGCTCAAAGCGGAGAGTGTTACTACAGAATGGCGTCCTACTAAGCTTAACGAGGGAGTCGCTCATGGCAATAACGTCATCTTTCGGGATGGCACAGTCAAGAAGCTTAGACCCCTCAACAAAATGGATGCTTTGAACATAGCAATGAACAGTGTTCTCGAAGGGGGTCAAGCATTGATATTTGTCGAGTCCAGACGCCGTGCTGAAAGCATGGGTAGGGAGGCAGCGAATGCCTTGGCGGGCATCCATAGCCGGAAGACTCAGACAGAACTAGACGGTCTCGCCTCTGAAATTGAGGTCCACGGGGAGAAGACAAGCCTCACAGACGCCCTTGGTTATGCAGTCTCAAAGGGGGCTGCCTTTCACCATGCCGGTTTAAGCACTGAGCACAGACGCATAGTAGAGCGCGCATTCAAGTCTAGCAAGCTCAAGATTTTAACTGCGACACCGACCCTGGCTGCGGGAGTCAACCTTCCCGCAAGAACCGTTGTCATAGGTAATCATAGGAGATTCGTAGCCGGCTACGGCATGTACCCGATAACGGTTTTGGAATACAAACAGATGAGCGGTCGGGCAGGCCGTCCACAATACGACCCTTACGGCGAGGCCATACTCATCGCCCAGAGTAGCGAAGAGCAGGACCAGCTTATGGAGAATTACATTCTCGCGGAAACCGAGAAACTATACAGCAGACTCGCCCAAGAATCGGCTCTTCGCGGACACACATTGGCAGCGATAGCGAGTGACTATGCTCACACAGAGCAAGGGCTCTTAGAATTCCTCGGAGGCACTTTCTACGGTTACAACTATCCTACGGCTAGCATTAAACTCATTACGACAGGAGTTCTTCGCTACCTATTCAAGGAGGAGATGCTAGAAGAGAAGGGAGCCTACATCTACGCCACCGAGTTTGGAAGCCGTGTTTCCGAGCTCTATATCGACCCACTCTCGGCGGTTATCATTCGCGACGGATTACGACGCAGCGCAATGGACGTAACTGACTTCACCTGGCTTCATCTAATTTGCCACACCCCGAACATGACACCAATTCTAAGACCACGCCGCGGCGACCTCGAAATGGTCGAAACCTATGCTGAGGAGAGACATGAGGAATTTGCCATACCTCTCAACCAAGAAGATGGCGACTACATCGAGCGCGAGCAGTTCCTTGGGGAGGTGAAAACTGCTATGGTACTACAGGATTGGATAAACGAAAAGTCGGAGAACGACCTTCTGGAGCAGCATGGTGTCCAGCCGGGTGACAGGTTTGCCGCCGTTCATAACGCCGAATGGCTCCTTTACAGCGCCCATGAGATCTGTGACATAATTGGGGCTCCTGACCATCGCCGCCAACTCGATGAACTCAATGATCGTGTAAAATATGGTGTAACTAAGAAGCTTCTCCCGCTAGTTAGGTTAAAGGGAATTGGCCGTATACGCGCTCGCGTCCTGTTTAACTCTGGTTTAACGGGGATCGCTGAGCTGAAACGTGCGCCAATCCAGCGCCTCGTTGCTCTCCCCCTAATCGGTCCGCGTCTAGCTAAGTCGATCAAAGAGCAGGTTGGTGGCCTCGTCGAAGAAAACGAGTGGAAGAGCCTCGACAAGGCGGAGAGTGAGCAGAAGGCACTTACAGACTTTGTCGAGGAAAAGTACGAGTCCGAAAAAACAGATTAAAACTGAAAATTAAACACACATTAAATCAGAAGTATAAGCACATGAAGCCATAAACAACTGCGGAGCCTGTTTTACACTTCGATCCTGGGTAGCTTGCTGCCTTCAACGACGCTAAATACTATTAGCATTAAGGGATAAACTGAAACACAACTACGCCCGATCATCCTAAGATGAGCATCTTAGCCGGAATAAGGAGCAGAAGAGGCGAAGACATCGCAGCGAAACTGCTTCAGATGCTCAAGAATGCGACCCCAGCCCAGTCCGACGCCTACGGTCTGGCATCACCCGATGCAGTAGAGACACACCCTAGGCTACCTGAGATCCCCTCTATTTCATCTAAAACGGTGTTAGGCTACCGGTTACTGAAGGTTAAGATAGATGATGTACCGCAGCCTCTGCAGCAGGATAATCAGGCACTAGTTTTCAACGGCAATCTATGGGAAATCGAAGAACCCGATCCGCTAAAAGCCGCCGACATTTTGAGGTGGGACAGCGAGGAAGGGTTAAGAAAGCTTCTACTAGAGCAGAAAGGCTCCTGGGCAGCAGCTGTTGCCGAGGAGAATAGGCTACTTCTAAGTGTCGACCACATAGGAATCGTGCCGCTCTATTACGGCATCAATGACGAGTTGGCAGCCATAGCATCCAATAATAAAACAATCCTAGCCGCCGGACTAACTCCCATTAAGGCGGATCCAGGTTACCTCATCGAGTTATCAGAAGAAGGGGTGAGGAAGGATCGAATCGCTGGGCTTTGGGATATTCCAACAGCGATCTCCATAGAGGAAGCAATTGATCGACTGGATCAATTACTCACCCAGGCTGTGAAAAGAACCACCTCGAAGCTAACTTCTGTCAACCTTGCCTTCTCAGGTGGAATAGATAGTACTATTCTGGCTTACTACCTCAAAGAGGCAGGTGTCCGACCCCGTCTTGCGTGTGTAGGATCAGAGGAATCCTCCGACATCAGTGCTGCGGTAAAGGCAGCAGAAAGCCTTGGATTATCGATTAATGTTACGACATACAACGAATCGGATATTGAAGCACACCTAGACGCCATTCTAAATAGTGTCGAGGAGCCGGATCCCATGAAGGTAGGAGTGGCTATACCACTCTACTTCGTCGCACTAAATGCTTCTACTAGCGGTAGCCGAGCCGTCTTTTCGGGGAACGGGAGCGATGAACTCTTCGGAGGCTACGCGAAGTACGTCGCGGAGTACCAGACTAGTGGCGAATCGGTGAGGAGCACGATGTTCAATGATATTACTCGTTCCCATGAGGTCAACTTCTCCAGAGACTGGAATATCTGCGCCGACCTTGGTGTCGAACTCAGGCTTCCCTATGCTGACCCCGACCTCACCGCTTTCGCTTTAACTCTTCCCACTACGTTTAAACTCCCGAAGCAGGGGAAGGATCCTAGGAAAATTATCCTCAGACGGCTCGCTGAGAAGCTTGAACTTCCAACAGATGTCGCCCATCGACCCAAGAAGGCCGCCCAATACTCCTCCGGTTCCATGAAGATCATGAAGCGGTTAGCGAAACGTAGAGGAATCTCCATTACCGGTTTTCTCGCAAAAAGATGGTGGGACATAAAAGGGGAGAAGAGATAGGTTGAACAAAGCGGAGAGAGTTCTAAAAGTTCTTAAGAGGCACTATGGCGTGGAGGCTTTCCAGCCTAAAAAGGAAGAGCCATTCAGAGCCTTAGTGGGATGCATTCTCTCTCAGAGGACTAGAGATGAGAACTCGGTGAAAGCTGCGGAAGCTCTCTTCGACCAAGCATCAAACCCTGAGGCTATTCTACAACTCGATGAGGTGACTCTCAAGCGCCTGATAAGACCTTCTGGATATTACAATCAAAAGGCAAAATATATCATTGGAGCCTGTAAAGCAATAATCGAAAGACACAAGGGAAAAACACCCCATATTAGAGAAGAATTATTAAATCTACCCGGTGTTGGCCCAAAGACCGCTGACATTGTCCTCAGTTATGGTTATAGCTACCCCGCTATCGCCGTCGACACACATATTCATAGGGTCTCAAGACGAGTCGGTCTCGCACACGGCGAAGCATCTCCAATCGAGGTGAAGAAAAGGTTGGAAACAAGCCTGCCTTCCAAGGATTGGTGGTACACAGACGGTGCACTCCTCCAGCTCGGGAAAGACTATTGTAAACCTAGAAGACCGAGATGTAATGAATGCCCAGTTGGATTTATGTGCGATTATAACGAAAAAATAAGGAAAATTTAACGGAGGTTTACATGCCCCTTCGCAAGATCATCGCAAAAGTCGCTGAGATGTTCGAACTCATCCGCTATTATCTCCTCGATTTCTGGTTTTACGTCCCCCACGGTCACACCTTTCTCAGGGATGAGTTGAGCTGATACCACCATAGGTTTGTTTATTGGGTGGCCAATCCTACTCAACAACCAGACGTAGGTTTCATGGACGCCGTTTACTTCTTCTACGATTCTGTCAGCGATCCTATAGCTGAGCAGGTTGTATATCTTCCCTACATGGCTGACAGGGTTCTTCCCTGCTGCTGCTTCACTGCTCATCGGCCGAAGAAGCGCTATGACTCCTCGGACATTATTGCCTCTTCCTACCTGACCGGAGTCACCTGCCTCGGCGGATGTCCCTAAGACTGTGAGATAGAGACCATCAAGGCCCCTACCCTTCGCGTCTAAGGCGTTTAGGCTTACCTTAACACGCTCAAAACCGCCCTTATCGCTGATCCAGGTGTTTATAGAGTCGTAGATCTCGGCTTTTCGCTTAAAATATTCGCTTTCGCTGTTGATAAACTGGTCAACCATAGCCATTGCAACCGTTAAGTCCACCTTGCTCCTGCGACGAAGAGCCATCAATTTTACATCTTCCCCCGACTCCGGGTGCTCTTTCTTGAACTCCTTTGAGTTCAGATATTTCTCAAGACCGAGAACAAGTTTCTCCTGCTTCGTGTAGGGGGCGAAGCCGACTGCTGCACTTGTGTCGTTGGCCCCGAGGTACTCCCCTGCCTTCTTTCTGCTGAAGATGTCCTGGAGTGCGGTTGAGCCCGGTTTAATTTCGCTCTGGAACTTTACATGGAGGTCGGGTTCGATGAACCTTAGGTTCTTCTTCAGCCATGCCTTGGTGCTCTTAATAGCGATCTCGTTAACGGGCACCTCCTCGTTGCCCACCTTGAAGGTAGCGCGGTCACCGTATACGATGAGGATAGGCTTGTTGACCTTACCTCCCCCATACTTTACATTGGTCTCACCTGCCGCTATCAGCCCCTTATCGAGGTTATGATGGTAGATGTGGCCAAACCGCTTCACGTATTCTGTCGAGAGGTCGATTGAGACCTGGTTCATGATGTTGTCGCACATTGTGTCTGGGTGTCCAAGCCCCTTCCGCTCCGTAATCTCAAGAGGCCTCTTCTCGAGGGGCACCTGTCCAAGCCGAGTTATGAAGACGCCGTTCAACAAACTCACCTAGGATATAAACCAGATTAATCCCTGACCGACTTTAAAACAATTCCCTTTATTCGTTTAAGGATAATATTAGTAATTAGAAGGGGAGTTTGAAAAAACCAATAAACACTTCTTCAAATGAGAAATTGAGAAATATGTCCATAGGAAAAGGCTAATAAAACAATAGCGGCTATCCTATCAACGAGGATTCAAAGTTGAACGACAAATCATTGGGCTACACGATAATAATCGTGACTGCCATTATTATGATAGGTTACTTCGTATGGGCTTTCGCGCCTGCTCTTGGCACAACATTCGCGTGGCTTGCCCCATATACAGAATGGGCGTACAAGCTCCCTATACTTGGAGCAGTATACATGATGCTGTTCATTGTGCTATGGATCGGGTACACTATGGCCACCACGCCGCCACCGATCCCTCTCGAGAACCCCCTAGACCTCGAGAGAGAGGATGAGAAAGAAGAGGAGAAAACGGATAAGTAGCCTTAGGCTATTTTCGTATCTAACCTTATTTTCCAAGCCGATGGACTGTACTGGGAGACTTTTACTCGGTCGATGATCGTTGCCGTTCTTCCTAATGTGTTTGCTGCATTATCGAGTATTTTTTCCGCTTCAGAGAAGGGGTTATCCCTCGATGCCCAGTGGTAGAAGTGGAGAATTCCACCCGGCTTCACCATCGGTATGGATACGTCAAGAAAAGCGTAGGCCCCCTTAGGCAGTGGCATCAAAACTCTATGAAAAGTCATACCGAGTTTAGTGCAGACCTCCCTGACGTCGCCGAGAACAGCGGAGACTCTGTCACTCACTTTATTCAGTTTAATGTTTTCTAGGCAATACATGTGTGCATCTGGGTTGAGTTCAACGGCGACGCATCTTGAAGCAGGCTGCCGTTTAGCTATGCAAATAGGGAATGGCCCTACTCCGCTGAACATCACTAGAACGTTCTCACCGGAGGAGACCGCTGAGGAAATCTTCTCGCGTTCCGTTGACTCCCGGGGGGAGAAGTAAGCTTTGGCCGGATCCACTTTAAAGGCGCATCCCGACTCCCTGTGGATCACCTCGGTGTTCGGGTCGCCGGCTAGGAGCTTCATTTCCCTTATCCTGAACTCGCCCGACCGCTCTGTGCCCTTCGAGAGGACACTCTTAACATTCCTCTGTACCCTCATCAGGGCTTCCGCGATATCATGTTCATATGACTCGATCTCTTTAGGGATCTCTATCACGGCTACTGCTCTGCCCTTAGAGCCGATTACATCAAATGATCGGGGCACCAACTCGATAAGAGATTGGGGTAGAACGTTAGAGAGTTCGCTCCGAATGTCTCGTTTCATAGACCAGTTAGAATTGGGGAAGAGAGGTTAAAAGATGCTCCTGTCGCCAACTTTCTTAGCTAACTTTCCTCTGGCCTTCACCTCAGGGAGCACAAAGTTATCTGGTTCATCTTCTTTTGTACGCCTTTTAATCGTGAAGCCACATATCCCGTTTTCTAATAGCTGTCTTTTATAGCATGTCGCGTAAGTGCATTTTGTTGGCTCACATTCGGCTTCGGTCCATTGACACCAAGAGGTTTTCCCTCTGAAGGTCAGGGCTCTTTTAGTGCAGTTGAAATCACGGCACCTTGAATCACATGTTTTTTGGTTGGACAAGATGCTATCCTCTTAATCCAAAGAAGTCATCGATTTGATTTATAGTACATGGATGGGGTTTTTTAAACCTTTTTCATAAAAGCAGGTTTTTTAGATGAACTAGCGTGAAAAGGTCATATTTTCCAAGCGAGAATTAAAAATTTTTATCTCGAGTTTAAATTGTTTATAATAAATAATGTTATTTACATTCTTTACATAAGTCTAAATAATTAATTCATATATTATCCTTATTATAAACTACAATAATTAAGTCATAATAAAAAAGTCTATTTATCATATTAATAGATTTGTAATACATATTGTTACTCGATAAGCTATTTATTATATTCACAGCTGCTTTTACTGTGCCTAAAAAAAAATAGGAAGGAGAAAATGTTGAATATGTTTAAGAATCGTAAGGCTGTTAGCCCAGTAATCGCAACAGTAATCC
>CAZIAF010000077.1:6835-8930 GCA_964537625.1 uncultured Candidatus Bathyarchaeia archaeon | reverse complement strand
GCGACCTCCGATAACGTCCACATTAAATGCACCGTGAACCCCAACCTCGGCAACGAGCTTGATTATAGAACCGAATTAACCCAACATCCGAAAAGGATACTCGTTGTTGGCGGAGGCGTAGCCGGGTTAACCGCCGCGCTCACAGCTTCACGGAGAGGTCACGCAGTTGAACTTTATGAGCGTGGATCGAGTCTCGGGGGGCAGCTTGAGATCTCATCGATTCCACCTCATAAAGAGGAGATGACAAGGCTGCTAAGCTACCTGCGGACCCAGATAGGTGAATCAAACGTTTCGGTGCATCTAAACACGGAGGTCACCCAGGAGCTCGTCTTAGAAAGAGGGGCTGACGTAGTCATTAACGCTACGGGGGCAGAGCCCATCGCACCGAAAATACCTGGAGTAGACGGCTCAAACGTAATATTTTCCTGGGATGTCTTGAGGGGCGCAGAAACAGGGAGAGAGGTCATAGTCGTTGGAGGCGGCATGGTCGGATGCGAGACCGCGGAATACCTCGCTAACCAGGGCAAGGATGTGAAGGTCATTGAAATGCTGCCAGATTTGGGACTAGACATGGAGCCCTTCACAAAGATCTTCATATTAGAGCGCTTCAGCGAGCTCGGCGTAAAGACCTACAAGTCAACTCTGGTGACGTCGATTGATAAAGATGGGGTGGAAACCATCGACAAGAAATGGAGGCGACGGATTATCAGAGGAGATACTATAGTTATCGCGGTTGGATCAGCCCCAAACAATGGATTATATGATGGATTAAAAGAGAGAGTAGGGGAGATATATAACGTCGGTGACAGTAAGAAGCCTTCGAGGATACTCGAGGCTATACATGAGGCTACACATATAGCCTATAAAATATAGTAGCTGAATACCATTTTTATAATATTTATATCGAGAATATGATGAATAAATATTGACACAACTCGCATGCGCTTAAATAAGTATCAAATAAAATAATATTGGAAATGGTGGGTTTATTGAAGATCCTCGAAGATATCCGAGTTCTCGACCTCACCCAGTTCTGGTTTGGTCCATTTTGCACCTTAATGCTCGCCGACATGGGCGCCGAAGTGATTAGAATCGAAGTACCCTGGGGTGGTGTGGACCGGATAGCCGACGCAGCACTCTTTGGAGGAATGAGCTATACTTTTCATCACCTTAATCTCGGGAAGAAGAACCTGGCTCTAAACCTAAAAACACCCGAAGGTCTCGAGGTCTTCAAGGAACTCGTCAATTCATCAGACGTCGTCATCCAGAACTTTCGACCCGGGACCATGGAGCGCCTCGGATTAGGATACGACGAGCTGCGGAGACTCAAACCATCCATAATATATGCAGCCCTAAGCGGTTTCGGACAAACAGGGCCCTATAGGGAACGCCCAAGCTTCGCACCGATCGTTGAAGCAATGAGTGGTCAGAGCAGGCTAAACGGTGACGAACTTGAGGTTGGTGGGAAACCAGTCGAAAGCGCCCAATCCTACGGAGATCTGGGGCCAGGGCTATTCGCTGCCATGGCAGTCCTGGCAGCGATAAGACACAGGGATAGGACGGGCCAGGGCCAGATGATCGATGTGGCACAATTAGACTGTATGGTTTCGCTTACACCCGCCTTAACTGGTTATAACCTCTCAGGGATGAAACTCTGGCAGCTGAACGATAAATACCCGATGGGAAGAGGCTTCGGCGATCTCCTAAGAACTAATGATGGTGGATGGGTTAGACTCGCCAGCTTTTCCCCTCGATTGATTGAGAGACTGAAGGAGCATCTCGGAGTAGATGAGGTCACAATGGATCAAATAAAGTTAAAAGTAGCTGGGATGACGCGGGATGAAGCAGTAAGGTTCTTTGTAGATGCAGAAGTTCCAATCGCGCCGGTCTATGACCTGGATGAGGTGGTGAAGGACACTCATCTTAAAGAACGTGGGATGTTCAAGGAAATCAATCATCCAACCGCTGGAAGTTATCAGGCGGTGAATTTCCCCGTCAAGTTCAGTGAGACGCCGGGAGGTATTGAAGGACCGGCTCCGATGCTTGGTGAACACACAGCGGAAATTTTAAGGGAAATACTCGGCTACTCAGATGA
>CAZIAF010000077.1:0-6735 GCA_964537625.1 uncultured Candidatus Bathyarchaeia archaeon | reverse complement strand
TGCTTGGTGAACACACAGCGGAAATTTTAAGGGAAATACTCGGCTACTCAGATGAGAGGATAAAACGGCTAGTAAAAGATGGTGTCGTATCCATCGCGGACGGAGGAAAACCTGGTTTTTAGAAGACTAGGCCGCTGGGATGGTGTGCGTGCGCGTTATCCGAGAGCCGTTGCTAAGGTGGCAATCCCAATCCGGCCATCGAATGGGATGTCACGGATATTGTTTGCAATGAGGATGAGGGCCACCGGCATAAACCCGGAAATCCTGTAAAGACATTCCTAATCAAAGCTCCTCTCTTTTTAGCCGCAGAGGGATTCCCTGTCAACCCCCCAGTCAAATCGAAAACCCGATCCGATGGGATCTGCTTCCGGATTCGATTGACTTATAACGGGAGATATGCTAAACGAAACTCAGATATTTTTGAGGAGTGTTGAAAAAGAAATGACTTCTGAAAAGAAGGAAGAAACATTTCTCCTTCGGCTTGCTCCGGATCTGGTCAGAGAGCTTCCGGTCGTCACCCACGCAGGGACAGACCGACGTGTCGCTTCCTTCGTGATGCTCGGAGATGTTGAACTCAATGAGAAGAGTGCCCAGCTGCTCGTCGACCGGTTTCGGGTCGACGGACTTCTGGAAAAATTCGATATGCTGGTGGCCCTGGAGGCAAAAGGGATTGCGCTTGTTCATGTCACGGCTAAACTTCTCGGCCATCCCTTCTTTGTCGTTGTTCGAAAAACCGTCAAGAGGTACATGGTAAATCCCTTGATGGTTCCGGTTACAAGCATCACGAGTGCAGGCGAGCAAACCCTGGTCCTGGATGGGCGTGACGCCGAACGGATCAGAGGTCACCGGATTTGTCTGATCGAAGATGTCATCGCCACAGGGGGATCGGTTGCGGCAGCCTGCGATTTGATCAAGTATGCGGGAGCGGAAGTCACGGTGATTGCAACCGTGCTTTTGAAAGGAAATTTTCAGGACCCGCGGTTGGTGTATCTCCAAAAACCGGCCCTGTAAGGAGGCGCGCGCGACACTAGGACTAGGAAAGCCACCGCGCATGCGATCCTACCCTTAAAATCGCTATACCTCTTCTATCCTGAACGTGCAATCCGCCTACTCCCTACTCGCGCAATCGTTCTTACAAATAAGCAGAAGCCATCTACATAATCAGTAGCAGGGTCGGAGGGGTGGCAACCCCTATTTTCCTAGTTTAAGGGGGAAAAAAATCGTGTCCAAATATTACATCCATGCGCACGATTTCATCCGTGTTAAATACGCGTATGCTTCGCAGGTTTAAATTCCCCAGGCAACTAAGATAAGACGACACTGGGAGAAGAATCGCCGTGAACGTCACCCTCGAAAAAGCCTCGGAGATCGACTCCGAAAAGCTAGCCGAGATATCGAAGCGCGCCTTCGACACCGATGTCGACTTCGGGGCGCCGGGGAACGTCGGCCCCCCAGGCTACGACTCCCCCGCCTACTACACCCGGATCCTCCGGTTCCTCAACTCCTACAGCATCTTACGGGGTGAGGAGGTCGCGGGAGGAGTCATGGCGAAGGTCGTGGGGAAGCACGGCGTCCTTGAGCGGATCTTCGTTGACCCCAACCATATGAGGAAAGGGATAGGAACCGAGGCCATGCGGCTCATCGAGGAGGTGTACCCTGAGGTATCCCATTGGAGCCTAGGCACCCCTGAGTGGAACACCCGTACACAGCCGTTCTACGGTAAACTCGGCTACAGCCAGGTTGGCTGGGAGCACAGTGATCCTAGTAGACGGGGCAGGTGGTACGACAAGCGGACCAGAGAGGAGAACCCGTTCACTCCAATCGGGAACCTACGCGACGGCGCCAGCAACGTCCTCACGGAGGGCAGGGTCACCGAGAAGGGAATGCCCCGCATGGTCCACAACAAGAAGACCAGGGAAGCCCTCACCGTCGCCAACGCTGCGCTGGAAGATGACTCGGGACGCGTCGTGATGACGCTCTGGGGCGGCCACATAGACCTCCTCAAGGTCGGGGGGAGAATCCGCGTCGACGGAGGCTACACGAACAGCTACAGTGGAATACTCCAACTCAACGTCGGATATGGGCGCCTCATCACCCTCATCTAGTCCCATGGAGATAGACGGCTAGGACAACCAACAGGATCATCGGTGCGTGCGAGACGTCGCTGATGCTGGCGATCAGACCCGACATAGTCGACATGGCGAAGGCCGTCAAGGACATGGACTACAGCTATGCCTACATGTATTTCCCACCCAGAGACTTTTACCACCCCGCTGGGCCCGTCTTGATGATGTCCATCTGGAGCACCATTAGCAGAACGGGGACCTTAGGGGATCCGACGAAGGCCACAAGGGAGAAGGGGGAGATGTGGCTCACAGCAGCCATCGAGGACTTAGTAGGCATTGTCCAGGAGTTCAGGAAACTGGAAATAAAGGAGAGGGTGGACCACCACTAAGAAATCAGGTACATGAGATTAGTTAAAATGATGCTTGTATATTTCGAGTGCGAATTCCGTTTTATTTTTTCTCATCCAATATATTTTTTCTTCTCCAGGTATGTCCAAGTTATTTCCGTCCAATAATGTTTGTCCAATAAATTCGTCCAGACCACTTACCCACTTGCTATGTTGTGATTAGAATAATGTCGCCTATATGGCTCGTATAGGTGACTCGTATTCCCCATGGGGTCGAATACCTGCGTTGGACAACAATAGAATGATAAACAGACGATTTTCGAAATAAGTAATAGAGGTAGTGCATATTATTTGGAGGATAGTGCGCGCGCGACGGCTGATTAATTCAGAAAATAGAATGGATTATGTAATCCCTTTTTTTCGGTGGACCGTTGCTCATGCTCTTTTTTCTAATGCAAAGTTTTACTTGGGGATCAGCAATTACACGTATAGTCACTCGAGTTAATATTTCGTGAGTTTTTAAAAAGTTAATAAATTAATTGGAGATCATAGAGAATTATGGTAAGCTTGTTAAAAAAACTGAATGGTTACTTTTCGTGGCTCATCATTAAAAATGAGCTTCATTAAAAGATATTTTATTAAATAAAGTGTTTTTAAAGGCTTAATTTCACGTTCACGAAATAAATGAGCTTAGATAGACCTTTCTATCGCCTATTCTATATTTACTCGATAAAACATGGGCAGAAAGAAGGGTTCAGTTGGGCAAGGTGAGACGAAGTGGAAGGAAGCGTTAAAGCGCCTACTAGAAGGCGAGTCCTTCGAGAAGCTAAGGGAAGCATATAGCCAGAGCGTCCTCTACACAGCGTTGAACGAGTTCTCAAAACAGGCCACACAAATTATAGCTGATCAGCAACATCAGTTGGGTGAGCTAAGAAGTAGCATATCTGCCGAGCGGAAGAATCTGAGCACCATCAAGGCCGAGCGTGAATCCCAACAGAAGGCTACTGAGGATGCTAGGTCACTTCGACTCGAGGCAGAAGCGAGGTTGAAGAGCACCGAGACGGCAGTAGAAAGAGCGACGGACAACGTCATAGACCTGACTAACAAGTGGGCGGCACTCGGTAAGAGAGGGGTAACTGAAAAGAACCTCACTAAAGTCTATAACCTGGGACTCGATGGTGAACAACTTCTGACGAGGACTACCACCGTCGAAGGGTACCAGGATGTGTTTAAGGAGTTCGCGATGAAGAAGGCTGAAACGTTTCTCCTAGAAAACCAGAAAAAGGATCTGCAGTTAGAGATTCTTGGGCTCAGAAAAGAGGTGGCTAATCTAAAAAGTGAAGCAGCGTCCCAGAGAGTGCATAATCAGTTTTTTGAACGTGACTTGGCTCTTGTCCAACAATACTACGCTGAGGGCTATGACTACGATATCCAGGTGTCAATTTTTAACGCATTGAAGGCGGTGAGCGTCAAGGACGACCCTATGAGATCTGCTAGGAACCTCGCTGATGCCGTGGCTAAGACTAGGGGCTTAGTGGATTACGAGGAGGCTGTAAAGAAGTTGATTATTGAACGGGACACTCTGGAGCTGATAGTCACGGACCCAAAAACGAATCTGAGTTTTCTAGCCAACCGTGTCTATAAACAACTCGATGAAACGACCAAGGAGGCTTGCAAGAAGATTCAGGCATCCGGCTCAGAGATCGTGAAATCGATCGAGGAGGTGAAGGCGACAGCGGTCGCGGGGGTTAATGAGGTTACTGAGCACGAGAAGACTGTACTTCAGACATACGTGAAAAATTCACTTGATCAACTAACCTTTGACGTTAACATACTGTTAAACATACTCGCCAGTGAGAACACGATTCTCCATGAGGATTCTGAGAAGTTCTTGAAGGATGTGGCAAAGTACGGGGCTTTCAGAGAGGAGTTCGGTAAGTCGACGGCTGTGATGGATAAGGTGAATGAGATCTCCACGTTAATTCAACGACCTGAGACCGCTGCAAATGTTACACCGATGGTTATACAGCAGGTGATTCTCGGTGTCTACTATTGGACGAGGGCTAACATGAAGAACATCGAACTTACTCCATCAGAAGCATTGAGGAAGATTGAGCCAAACCCACACCACCTATACAGTCTGCGTCTGTTCACCCCTACATTGGCGTATTGGCTACATGAGGCGATTCAACAACACGTCGATACGATCTCAAAAGTTTAGAGAACCCTCTATGCCGAAATAATCCTATGAGTGCGCGCGCATTTTTCGGTGGTAAATCGAGTGTTTACAATGTTTTTTTGATATAAGATTTTTTTTAAAATTAAATCATTTGTGCTTTCTTCGCATCCTATTAGTTTATCGCGTTAAATTATTTTTGTATTTTCATTTATCGCGTGTCTATTTTTTATATACCTAACTTAAATAAAATATTGGCGAAAAAAATTTGAAAAAGATAAGGATTGTCGGCGGCGGGATCACAACAGAGTCATGCACATTCGTCAAGCATTTTGTACCCGGTTGGACGCGCCCAATGTATGGACATAAAGCGATCGACTACTATCGAGGAAAAAGGACCAACATCTCCGCTATGATACACATATGCGAACGTGAAGAAATAGAGCTTATACCGACCATGTATGGCTCCCCTGACTCTAGGGGGAGAGCCCTGAACGAGTCCTACTACTCACTGCTCAACCCTCTTCTTGAAGGCATCGAGAAAGCATTGCCAGTGGATGGGGTGCTACTAAATCTGCACGGCGGGGGTGCCACCGAGGACGAGGATGACCTAGAGGGCCATGTCCTAGAACAAGTACGTAAGATAGTAGGCGACAGGATCCCTGTCGTGACCCCACTGGATATGCACGCCAACATAGGCCCAAAGATGATGGAGCATGGCAGCTTCTTCTGCGGGTACGACACTTACCCCCACATTGACGGGTACGAGAGATCCGCCGAGGTGACCCAGCTCCTCATAGAGACAATCAGGTGCAAGATCAATCCGAAGATAGCCTACGCACAGCCCAATATGATCATAACGCCGGTCATGCAGAAGACGGGATACCACCCGATGAAGACTGTGATAGATAAAGTACACGAGATAGAAGCCGAGCCGGGGATACTCTCGGCCACTTGTTCTGCTGGATACCCTTATGCGGATGTCCCGTATCCTGGCGTCACAATGATGGTGATAACAAATGAAGACCAGGAGCTAGCTCAGAGGAAAGCCGATGAGCTGAGCAAGTTTTGCTGGGATCTGAGGCTAGACTTCTTAGCGAGAGTGGTGCCATTGGACAGGGCCCTTGACCTGGCCTTAGCGGAGCTGGAGGGACCAGTCATTCTGACAGACCAAGCGGATAACCCGGGCGGTGGAGCGGGACCTCAGGACGGTACCATAGCACTTAAGGCGATGTTGGAACGAGGCGTCACGAACGCCTGTGTTGCCGTTATGCGCGACCCAGAATCGGTTGCTGAAGCCATCAAGGCAGGAGTCAGTAACATGGTGACGATGAGGATAGGAGGCAAGACAGATCCCTGGGTCGGTGAACCACTCGAGGTCACGGGAACCGTGACTCGTATAACAGATGGCAGGTACATGCCGAAGGGCCCCATGAGCAGCGGCGAGGAACATGAGATGGGGAAGACGGCTGTTCTGAACGTTAAGGGCATAGACATCATCCTGACCGAGAAGGAAAGCGGGTTGACGGACCTTGAAATGTACAGGAGCCTAGGTCTTGATCCCACGAGTTACAAGATCATGTTGATCAAGTCTTGCGTTCATTACAGGGCAGCACATGAACCCATAGCCAAGAAGATCATCGAGTTGGACTTACCAGGGGGACATGGTACAAGGCTTGCGGCCTTCCCGTGGAAGAAACTAAAGAGGCCGGTGTTCCCGCTGGATGTGGAAGCACTAGGAATCTCAGAATTGAGAACGGAATAGCATTAAACGATGCGCGCGCGATCTGGACATGGTCTATTTTTCTTCTTCGAGGTCCACTGATACGCTTGCTCTGACCGTGCGCGCAAATAGTCAAGAGAACAATAAGGACAACGTCGTTCAACTTTCGAAGAAGAGTGTGGTGGACTGGGAGGTATCCACCTAAAAGATTATTCCATCCGTATTTGACCACATGTAAAAAGTACATACTTTAATCTAAAACATCATAATTTTTCTAATATTCAATAAACTCACAGGTGAACGGAGAATATACTCAAATTGGATTTAAACAAAAGTAATTTCGTTTAATAGGATCATATATATTACACATAGTAAATCGATTTAAGTCCCGGTTGGGATGGTTAGCAGGAGAGGGATGATTGT
>CAZIAF010000076.1:0-9259 GCA_964537625.1 uncultured Candidatus Bathyarchaeia archaeon | reverse complement strand
TTGTCTCCAACAGCAAATATGCTAGGGCCTCCTCCTGAAATCGAGCACCCATAGGCACCCGCTTGGAGAGCTGCTGACTTAACGAGGTGGAAGTTAGGTATCATCCCCGCTCTGTGAGGCTCTACCATGCTGTCACAGATGCTTTTCCCGAAGAGAATAGGATCCTTCATGGCGATGGCTGCGGCCATGCGGGACGCATATCCGATGTTTCTAACTGCGTCCCTTAAATCCACCATCTTCGGCAGCAGCTCCCTCGCCATCTTTGTCTTGTTATCATAGTGCACTTCGGGTACGACGACGACGAAATCGATCTCCGGTGTCTCTATTCGTACGATGCCGTAACTTTCATCGACGAGGATAAAACCGCCAAAGAGGCTCGCTGAGACGTTATCGGCATGAGCACTCCCCGCTACTGCAGCTTCTCCCTTGGCTGCGAGATTTACTAGTTCCCTTTGAGGGAGATCTATGCCAAGGAGGAGTCCTGCTGCCACAGCTGCAGCGGCGGCTGAAGCTCCTGAGGAGCCCATACCTTTCCCTGGTGGTATTCCCTTTTCAATCTCCATCTCGACGCCATGAGGATCATTGATCCTTTTAAGCGCGGCTTGCATAACGGCTCCAGCGCTGTTTAAATGCGCCTGTACCGGGATCTGGTCCGCCTCATAGCCTTTTATCGATATATGGACGCCAGGTTCTTCGACCCTTTTAACATTAACATAATCACCTATACCTTCAAGGGCTATGCCAAAAACGTCGAAACCCGGTCCAAGGTTAGCAATAGAAGCAGGAGCGTATACCTTAAATTGTTTGATGGTCACCCGTCACATTCGACACCTTGACCGATGCAAGAAGGTCCATCATCCATTTAACCTTTATTCCCTGACAGCTCATATTAAACAGAAAATAAACATTAAAGATATGTATAATTACTTATTAAGGTTTAAAAGGCTCCTCATACCCTCAATTCTGAAGGTGCTATTTTGAACAAAGCGGAAGTACAAAAGGCTCTCGATGACGTTAGACCCCACCTGCAGATGGATGGTGGCGATGTCGAGCTAGTCGACGTCGTTGACGGAATAGTTAAGGTTAAGCTCAAAGGTCACTGTGCAGGATGTCCAATGAGCCAGATGACCGTGAAGTGGGGAGTCGAAAGCTACCTTAAGAAGAAGGTTCCAGGAGTCATATCGGTAGAAGCCGTATAGGGGGAGCACTTTAAAACGCTCACAATAGATCTTGACACAGCTAAGGACTATGGCGACGTCTTTACTCTCGTTAAGAGAGCAGTAAGGAAAACCCTTGGTCTACACAGGGTAGGGTTGATGCTACTTCTCGGAAATCTACCAATGAATGTAGGCGCTTTCCACCCTATGGGAACTAATGAGATAGTACTCAATCGTCGTCTCTTCAAGAGCAAGACTGGGATGAGTGAGAGAAGCCATGTCTTCGCAATTCTTCTCCACGAATATCTCCACACTCTTGGAATTGAGGATGAATCTCAAGTTAGGCGTCTCACTTACAGAGTTTGTTTGGACAACTTCGGAAGAAGCAGCCCAGTTGTAGATGCAGCTCTTACAGGTCCCTGGGCCGACTTAACCGAGGAGGATTTCGATGATATGGAGTCAGAGCTCAACCTAGAGTTAGTCAAGAACTTCGAGAAACTGGATATCGGATATATTATCTAATGAAACCGTTTTTAACAATAAAATTACAATTTATTGGTGCAAATTATTAATTAATTCCTGTAGATGGGATAAATCATTAATTAAATAATGTTTAAAAGTAATTCTTACCCAAGGATAATTGGAGGA
The DNA here is from genome assembly GCA_964537625.1 of uncultured Candidatus Bathyarchaeia archaeon. Classification (GTDB taxonomy): domain Archaea; phylum Thermoproteota; class Bathyarchaeia; order TCS64; family TCS64; genus UBA8941. Next base: position 7,454 of record CAZIAF010000076.1, on the reverse strand, counting down.
TCTGCAAATGAAAAGTTATGTTAAAATTTATGGCCCCCCACTTATGAAAGCCCTCAAGGCGCTTGAAAAGGTCGCAATTGGGTTACCTGAGGTCTGCATATGGAATACATCCCTTGCTGTCGCTCCGATTCCGGGCGGATATGATGGTGTATCGCAGTATTTCGGCAATGTCGATAATTTATCTGAAAAGAGATGCAGCACAATCATTAGTAAATCTGGTGAAAGCTTAGGCGAGAACGACTTCTTCTTCGAATGGTTCAGGGATCCGACAAGAAATGAGCTGCATAATCTCATCGAGAAGATCGATGAGGCTCTCGCGCCCCTCGGTGTCAAATACTCGCTTACCACGAAGTAAGACTCCTTAATTTTTTTACTTCTACATAACGGAATAATGATTATTTTAGGTATCTTTTCAAAGAATATCGCGTATGCGCGCGCAACAAAACTTATGCGAACTGATCATGTTTAATTTGATTAGTTTAAACCTTTTAACGGAATACAGTAAATACTAACCAGTGGTTTTAATGGATAGAGAAAAAGTCGACACTTTCAAGTATGTTCGCGAGATGAACGAGATTCTAAAAGACGATGGATTATTTCTTGTAACAGGCTCAATGGAAAATAAGGAGCGGCTTAAGCATAACGCGATGACGATTGGCTGGGGTTTTCTCGGTACCATGTGGTCGAGACCCGTCTTCGCTGTTGCAGTTCGCCATAGCAGATACACTTTCAAACTCCTCGAGGAATCGAAAAGCTGGACCGTTTGCGTTCCCGCAAAGGGGATGGCTATGGCGCTTGAATTTTGTGGCACACAATCTGGTCGTGATGTCGATAAGTTCAAAGAGATGAATTTCACTGCCAAGAAGGGTGTAGAGATCGAAGCTCCCTACATTGAAGAATGCCCAATCCACGTCGAGTGCGAAACCATCCTCAAAGCCGATATGAAGCCTGGTCAGCTTAAAGCCGTCATCGAGAAGGAGTTATACAAGACCAAGGATTACCACATGATCTACTTCGGAGAAGTAAAGGGCGTCTACGCTGTGAAGGACGCTGAAAAACTCACCTAGGTGAGTACTATGAATGTACTAATAATCTTCGATTCGAGCACCGGGAATACGGAGAAGATGGCTCACGCAGTTGAAGAGGGCGTCAAGAAGGCTGGTGTCCAAACTCAACTTAGACATGTCGACAAAGCGTCAGTTGATGAAATGCCTAACTATCAAGGAATTATCCTAGGCTCACCTGTTTATTATGGACTTCCCAGCTGGAAGATCAAGAAATACATTGATGAGTCGGTCAAGTTCCATGGGAAGCTAGATGGGATGGTGGGAGGCGCCTTCGCGAGTGCCGGTGGCACCCACACTGGGGCTGAGACGACGATCATAGCCATCAATGAGATGCTACTTGTCCACGGAATGGTTATCCAGGGATCCTCAGCTGGTAGCCACTACGGTGCAGCTTCAGTTGGCTCCCCAAACGATGCCTCACTTGAAGCATGTAGGAAACTTGGCGAACGAGTCGGGAAACTAGTAAATAAGCTCCATTCTAACTAACCCGATAACCCTTTTTCCCCGTCGCCTCACATTATTCGCATGGCTCCAAGAGTCATTGATAATGTTCTGGATCTAATCGGCAACACACCGATGGTCCGACTCCAGAAGGTCAAGTCGAAGAGCGGTGTTAGCATATATTGTAAACTCGAGTATCTTAATCCAAGCGGCAGCTACAAAGACAGAATAGCTTATGAGATGATTAAATCAGCCGAGGCAGAGGGGAAGCTCAAACCAGGTTACACAATAATCGAGGCCTCAACCGGGAACACTGGCACAGCCCTTAGCTTCGTAGGCACTCGCCTTGGCTATAACGTCGAGATCTATATGCCTGAAGGGATGACGCGTGAGAGGATCAAACTCATGGAGAGTTATGGAGCTAAGGTACATGAGATGAAGATCGAAGGCATCTCAAGCGACGGTAGCGTCGCAGGCGCCGAGGTTGAGTTCGCCCCAAGGAAGAAGTGTCTCGAACTCGAAAGAGGTAACCCCCGGATCTGGTGGGCGCGTCAGTTCAGCAACCCCGCTAATTGGAAAGCCCACATCGTAACTGGAAATGAGATACTCGAACAAATGGATTACAAAGTTGATGCTTTCATCGCCAGTATTGGTGTTGGAGGGACCCTCTACGGTGTCGCGAAAGCATTGAAGGCGAAACTGCCAAAGTGTAAGGTAATAGGTCTTGAACCCGCCTCAGCCCGGTATGCCATAAGTAACGGTATCACCTCGCCACCTGGTATGAGCAAGGAGATCTCTGGCGGTATCATAGAGGAGATGATGGAGAGCGGTCTAATCGATGAGGTCGTAAAGGTCACGAACGAAGACGCCGTCAAGACTTCGGATAGACTTGTTAAGGAGGAGGGTCTTTTCTGCGGTATCTCCGCCGGGGCTAATGTTTTCTATTCCATGAAGGTGGCTGATGCGTTAGGAGATGGTAAACGGGTTGTTACCGTGTTACCGGATCATAGGGATAGGTATCTGAGCGAGAAGAAGTACACTACTTAGCCTCTTTTTATGAAAAATTCACGATCCTAGTATTATTTGTCTCATTAAACAAGTCCTCGATTCGGTTCGTTTGAGCTTGTTGACTCGATCAGAAGCCTGCTTATTTCCCGGAGTGACTCAAGTAAATTTCTCTATCTTCCCTCATATTCTGGACATGAGCGTAAACATAGGTAACTATAAACGCAGTTCGTTAAGGTTTCAACTTCGCGAGTCGGTGCCCCGCCTTATCCAGCATCTCCAGCTTATGCTCCTTCGAGGCTTGAGTGATCGTTATCAGATCAAATACCGTGAAGCCTACACGCCGGATGTAGTCCTCGAGGTGGAGAAGGCATTTGACGCAGCCGTTTCCGGTGCCCCCAGCTGAGGCGATACCTACTGCAATCTTTCCGCTTAGGCTTTTGAACTCACCTTTAACTTCACAGCGGCGGAATCTGTCTAGGAAGAGCTTCATCGATTCACTGAGGTCTCCCCAGTAGACAGGCGTCGCGAAGATAGTGGCATCCGCTTCATGGATCTTGTCTCTGAGCATCTGGAACTCGTCATCAAGTATGCAGGTTCCCTCGCGCCGACATTGTCCCCATCCCCCATCGCAGGCGATACATGGTCTAATTACTATCTGGTTTAGGTGGATTAGCTCTACCTTGGCGCCCTCTGCATGTGATCCCCTAAGGATTGCATTTGCCGCCTTGAATGTTAACCCCTCAGTGTTGGGGCTCGACTGTATTGCTAGTATCTTCATTTTGATCCTCTGTTTACTTGTTATGCACCGCATGATTTAAAAAGAACCTCAGCAAGGAAGGCATATCTTTATAAAAAGGTTCTATGCGTGAATGGTTAACAAAGTGAATGAAAATGTGTCCTGAAAGACTCGATCAGGCGGTGGAGAACCTCTTCGTAACGATGCCTATGTTTTTCAAGACGATCTTACACAATCCTGAGGCACTCGGACATGATCCGATGAGCTCCGAGTTCCGTCTCATCGCTGTGGTCAGCCGCCATGGTTCCATGCCTATCAGCAGAGTTGCTAATTTCCTCAATGTCTCGAAACCAAACATGACTAAACTCGTGGACAAGTTGATAGTTGAAGGCAAGATTAGACGCATCTCCGACCTAAACGACCGTAGGGTCACCCGAATTGAGATCACCGACCTAGGAGTAGCATATATGGAGAGCTGCATGGACAGCGCCAAGCAATATGCGAAAATGAAACTTAGTGCTCTTAGTCTCGATGAGCTGGACACACTCTACAATGCGCTCGACAATCTGATGAAAATACTAACAAAGATGAAAGAGGAGAAGAATATTTGACTCAACCTAAGCAGACAAGTAATAAATCAAAAAGAGGTCCCATGATAAGGCTACTCTCGTACGTTGGTCCTTACACGAAGATGGCGTTTATAGCTGTCTCTTTACTAGTGTTATCCGTCATTGCCGAACTTTTTCAGCCTCGCCTCATTCAAAGTGTAATTGACAACGGGATAGCGAAGAATAATATCCCAATCATTACGATCACAGTCGGCATGATGGTCGGTTTAGCCGTCTTTGAGACTGCGATGACTATCGCGAACACATTCATTTCCGTCAAGGTCGCCCAAAGCTTCGCCGCCGATGTCAGATCCGCGACATTCCGAAGGATACAATCCTTCAGCTTCGGAAACCTCGACAAGTTCCAGACCGGTGAGCTAATTGTCCGTCTATCTAGCGATGTGAATATTGTCCAGATGGTAGTGATGATGATGCTCAGAATGTTCGTTCGGGCTCCACTCATGATAGTAGGGAGCATCGCGATGATGCTCGCAATAAATGTTGAACTAGCGAAGGTTATGCTGCTGATTCTTCCTTTGACACTCATTTTAGCTGGTGTCTTCGTCGCAAAGGGGCAACCTCTCTTCATGGGTGTCCAAAAGAGATTAGATCGGCTCAATATGGTACTACAAGAGAATCTCGCAGGTATTAGGGTTGTAAAGTCCTTTGTTCGGATGGATCGGGAGATTAAGCGTTTTGGTGAAGCAAACGAGGATCTCTATAAACAACAAGTCAAGGTCAATACTCTCTTCTCAATACTCTTCCCGTCGATGCTTTTCATAGTTAACCTGAGTGTACTTGGTGTTGTCTGGTTCGGTGGTCAACAAGCGATTGCTGGCACGTTCACAGTTGGTGAGTTGCTAGCCTTCACAAATTACCTTTTAACCAGCATTTTTCCACTACTCTTCCTCGCCATTATGGCGAGTCAGCTATCTGCGGCTAACGCCTCAGCCCAACGCATATACGAGGTGCTAGATTTTGATCCAAAGGTCCAGGAAAAGCTCAACGCAATAGTATTGCAGGATGTGAAGGGAAAAGTCTCCTTCGAGAACGTTTTCTTCAGCTACAGCGAAGACTTTGGCGAACCCGTCCTCAATGACATAAACTTAGTTGCTGAACCGGGGGAAACCGTTGCGCTTCTCGGTGCCACTGGCTCCGGGAAAACGACACTCGTCAACCTCATCCCGAGGTTTTACGACGTCAATAAAGGACGAGTAACAATCGATGATATAGACGTTAGAGATGTAACTATTGATTCCCTTAGAGGCAACATAGGCATAGCACTACAGGAGCCGGTCTTATTCACTGGTACAATAAAAGAGAACATAAGCTATGGTCGCCCAAACTCTTCCTACGAGGAGATAGAAGCAGCCGCCAAAGCTGCACAGGCCCACGAATTCATTATGAGTTTTCCTGCAGGCTATGACAGTAGTATTGGGCAACGCGGTGTAAACCTTTCCGGCGGACAGAAGCAAAGGATCGCTATAGCCAGAGCGCTCCTGATCAAACCGAAAATATTAATCCTTGATGACAGTACGAGCAGCGTCGACGTCGAGACCGAAGCCAGGATACAGCAAGCCCTCGAGACCGTGATGAGAGGATCAACGAGCTTCATAATCGCACAGCGCATCAGTACAGTCCTCAAAGCCGATACAATCATCGTCCTTGATAATGGGAAAGTGGTGGCGAAAGGCAACCATAAGCAACTGCTTGGGTCGAGTCCTATCTACAGAGAAATATACGACTCACAACTCGGCGGAGGTATCAGGCAATGAGCGGCCAGAATTCATCTAGTAGACCCACCGGAGACGCCCAAGGTGGCCGCCCACAAGGACCTGGACCCGGAGGGCATTTCCCAGGAAGAATTGAAAAAGCTAAGAATCCACGTGCAACCTTGACAAGGCTTCTAGGGTATTTGCTCGCGTATAAGCTCGAGCTAGCAATAATAGGCTTCCTGGTGATCGCAGGTTCCGTCTTAGGTCTTCTTGGACCATATTACGTAGGCGTCGCTGTAGACAAGTATATCCGCTTAGGTGATCTCCCCGGCCTTTACGGTCTCGCCTTATTACTATTAGTCATCTACGCAGGTGGATGGCTTGCTCAGGTCATCCAGGGTGTATTAATGGCTCGACTTGCACAGCGCGTTCTCAGGGGGCTCAGAAAGGATCTTTTTAATCACATCCAGCTACTAAGCTTAAGTTTCTTCGATAAGAGGACTCAAGGCGAGCTGATGAGCCGATTGACCAACGACATCGACGCGGTCAACAACGCGTTGAGTCAGAGCTTCACCCAGTTAATCTCGAGTTTCTTGAGCCTTGTAGGGATACTTATCGCCATGTTCGCGTTAAATGTATGGCTTGCTCTAGGTAACCTTGTGGTCCTACCGCTTATGGTTCTCGTGACCATAATAATTGGCAGAAAAACCCTTGCGGGATTTAGAGGTCTACAGATGAACTTAGGTAAACTTAACGCACGAATCGAGGAAACAATAAGCGGACAACGTGTCGTGACAGCATTTAGTGGCCAGAAGAGAGTATTGAGCGCTTTCGATGTGGAGAACACAACTGTCCGAGATCAGGCTACTAATGCGATGAGCTATGCATTCGTTATTCAGCCACTTGTCAACATTATGAGCACTTTCGGCATCGCAGTGGTAGTTGGCTTAGGTGGATGGCTTGCCGTCCAGGGGACAGTGACTATAGGCGTCATCACCAGCTTCATCTTTTACGCCCGCAACTTTGTCCAACCACTACGTCAGCTTGCAGACCTCTACAATACAGTTCAATCCGCACTCGCGGGCTCTGAACGCGTCTTCGAAATAATCGACACAAAATCCGATATCACCGATAAACCGAATGCAAAGCCAATAGGCGAAATCAAAGGTGATGTCGTATTCGACCATGTCGACTTCAGCTATGTGCCTGGGATTCCTGTGCTAAAGGATATGAGCTTCCACGCTGAGCCCGGCCAGATGATTGCCTTCGTTGGTCCCACTGGTGCAGGAAAAACTACTATGATTAACGTACTTGGCAGGTTCTACGATATTCAGGGTGGAAGCATCAAGGTCGATGGGGTCGATATAAGGGAATGCAAGCGGTGGAGCCTCAGAAAGCAGCTCGGCACTGTTCTTCAGGACAACTTCCTATTCGCCGACACAGTAATAGAAAATATACGCTACGGTAACCCTGAGGCGACAGACGAGGACTGTATAGCGGCTGCCAAGTTGGCGAATGCGGACCAGTTTATCACCCGCTTACCAAACGGCTACAATACCATGCTTAGTGAACGTGGCAGCAACCTCAGCCAAGGACAACGCCAGCTCCTCGCAATTGCCCGTGCCGTGATCATCGACCCCAAGATACTAATCCTCGACGAGGCAACGAGCAGCGTCGACACCCGAACAGAGATACGCATCCAGGAGGCGCTGCTACGACTTATGGAGGGAAGGACAAGCTTCGTAATCGCCCACAGGTTGAGCACAATCAGAAAAGCTAATCTTGTGCTAGTAATTAGGGATGGCGCTATCGTCGAACGAGGCACTCACGACTCACTTCTAGCCCTGAAGGGTTTCTACTTCCAGCTATACAATAGCCA
>CAZIAF010000075.1:0-9300 GCA_964537625.1 uncultured Candidatus Bathyarchaeia archaeon | reverse complement strand
TGAGATCCCTTTATACAAGGTATTTCTTGTCAAAGTTCTCCAATTGACCCCTAGCAACCCTAACAAGTTGCTTCTGAGACATTCTCCTCTTTCCTTTCTTGACTGTGATCAAACTCTTCTCAGACAAATATACGCCCTCAATGGGGTCAAGGACGAGAAGCTCATCAAAATCCTCCTTCGGCTTCGAATTACCGAGAGGTTTACCATAGAAATCGGAGTTAAAGAGGTGTCTAGCCTCCTCAACCGACCAAACAACTAGGCGACCATCGGCTAGAACCTCAACTTCAACCGGCTGCTCAACCACCGCTGATTCCTCTACAGGGATAAAATACGAACCAGATCAGAAGCCTCGTGAGCCTTATCACCAAGCTTTTCGATCTCGCGAGCAATGTCCCGTAGAATGAGCATGGGGGGAAGATCACCACCGCTCGTAATAATGTCGAGATCGACTTGGATATAGAGAACATCTAGCTTTTTCTCGATTTCATCTATCTCCTTAGAAAAACTTGCCGCCTTCTCACTGTTGAATCCAAGACTCATAATGCTATCCCTAAGCTTGATCAAGGCATCAAACCCTAGGTCAGACATCTGACCAAGACCATCGGCCTGAGATTTAGTCAGCTTCCAGTTTCTAGTCTTCACCTCTATGAGTCTAACCGCCAACGCCTCAACAGTATCCATTATCCCCGAAAAAGCACTTGCAAGTCGAAGAAAATCGTCTCGGCTAACCAAAACGCCGCCGATCTCGTTGAGCTCCTTATACAGAGTTACCTTAATCCGCGCCGATTCATCCATAACCTTATGGATCTCTGCGAGCTGGTCAGTGCTAGCCATAAACTTTCCCTTTGTAAGAAAGTCGAATGTAACCAGCGTCTTCCTATAAGCCTCTACAACTAGCCTAGCATCGTCTTGGCAAAGCATCAGCAAGTTCCTGAGAGTTTTATCTTCACTTTCAACGGGAAATACCATGAGAGAGCACCAGTTGATTAATCAATGAATTAATGTCAACGGGAGTTTAAAATAGTGACGTATTTTCTTAAGCTTTACTACTTATAGTATATATATATCCCAAGGTTAAAATGGCTCGGACCGAGTCCAAAAAAGATTCACAATGTAAACAGGCTATTAATAAAGAGAAAGAAAGTGGGTCAAGGATTTACTTCTTTTTCTTATCCTTATCGCTCAACCACCATTCAAGATAATCGTCGTGGCGTTTCTGCGTCTTCTCGTCATCCGTGAGCACCCGCTCATATTTTTTGTCCATTGCGTCGTTTAACTGCGCCTCGTTGAGGGTGACGCCACAGCTTTGGCAGCTGTAGTGTTTAAGTTTGCGATCCCAGTTGAGCCTTCCTCCACAGTCTGGACAGTAGGGTGACATATTATTCCCTCATCATATCGCGTCCGCTCCGCAGACGCTTTTCGGAGCACTAGTTACCGGGCTACGTCTTAAACCCTTCTCAGATTGGAAGAGAGGTTTATAGAGTTCATCGCCTAGAATCATCTTTGTGAGGATCAAGGTTCGAGCGATAGGCGCCCTAAGGTCGGCATTTGGAACAGGATCACTCGATGTCGATGCACCCGACGGATCGGATCTAGCCTCTCTCATCCGGATTATCTCCGAGGGTAGAAGCGAACTCGCTGAGAATCTTAGCGATGTTTTGCACCTTAGCTTAATTCTTGTAAACGGTGTAGAAGTTGGTAACCTTAATGGCTTAAAGACGGTTTTAATCGATGATTCAGAAGTCATATTTGTCCCCGTAACCCACGGGGGGTAAGACTCAGCCTTTAAAGGTAGCTTAACTCGATCATGTTTGAATCCTTGTTCACGCCAACATGTACAAAATGCCATAAGGAGCCGTCAGCCTACTTCCGCCCATACAGCGGTGAGAGGCTCTGCCCAGACTGCTTCACAACCAGCCTCAAGGAGAGAGTTCAAGGCGCCCTCAACCGTTTCAGAATGCTCGAACACTGGAGCAGGGTAGCCATAGGAGTCAGTGGTGGCAAGGACAGTCTAACACTGCTTCACATCTTGAAGGAGATTGAAGATGATTCCCACGGATCCGAGCTTATCGTAGTCACAGTCGACGAGGGAATTCGCGGTTACCGCGATGAAGCCCTCGGCATAGTCGACAGGACCTGCAGAAAGTTGGGCATCGAATCTAAACTCGTAAGTTTCAGCGACCTCTTCGGTCAAAACATGGATGAAATAGCTGCCAGGGAACGTACTCTAGGGGCATGTAGTTTCTGCGGTGTTCTCAGACGACGCGCCCTCAACGAGGCAGCGAAACAGGTGGGTGCAGACAGGCTCGCCACTGGTCACACTCTCGACGACATGGCCCAGTCTGCCCTACTCAACCTACTACGCGGGGATACCGGTAGGATGTCCTCCCTCAACCCTGGCGGAGTCCAAAACCCCAGATTCGTCCGCCGCATCAAACCTCTTTGTGAGGTCCCCGAGAAAGAAACCGCATTCTATGCTTACCTGAAAGGCTTCGAATTTCAAGGCTTAGCCTGCCCATACGCCGCTGAAGCGATGAGGGGCGACGCCCGCGCTTTCCTCACAAAAATGGAAGAAAAACGCCCAGGAACACTCTTCACCATCTACAATACGGCCCTCAAACTCATCCCAGAAACTGCACCAGCTGAAACGATGAAAACTTGCAGAGTCTGTGGCGAACCATCGACCGGAGATCTCTGCCGAGTATGTCAGATTCTCCCAGGAAGAGAATAAAGAAATTGGTTTTCAATAATCTATCCAAATAAAGCGCTGCCCACTGTGCAAGAAATGTAAACCAAAGAGGCCCACTTCACATGTAATCAAACCACGAAGCAAATGAGTTGAAAAATCTAGTAACAAATTTGAGCCGCAGGTTCTAAAAACTCGACACAATACAAATACACACATCAGGTGAAAGACTTGACTGACATCCTCATCAAAAACGGTTTCATCGCCACAATGGACAAGTTGAGGCACATCTACAAGAAAGGAGAAGTCTACATCGAGGACGACCGCATCGTCGAAGTCGGCGAGAAGGTCAAAGCACCCAGAAGCCCAGAATACACCATCGACGCTAAAAATAAGGTCGTGTTGCCCGGTTTCGTCAACGCTCACACCCACCTCCAACAGTATTTCCGAGGCGTCTATGAGCTCATGGGCGACTTCTTCGAGACCAACCTCCCCCTCGAAGGCTATCGTAGGGAGGAGCAGATGGAGACACTCGGAGCCGCCTCCTGCGCTGAGCTAATTTATGGGGGATGCACCACAAGCATGCTCATCTATACCTACCCCGACGGCTGGGCAAAGGCGGTGAATGATGCAGGTAACCGCTGCATCATCGCTGGGGACATCGAGCATGTTGACCTAGAGAAGCTCAAAACCGGCATCTTCGAGTACCTCCCAGACAAACGCGACAAGGCAATAAGACGCGCTACCGACCTCTATACCAACTGGCACGGCAAGGCCAACGGTAGGATTACCACCGTCATGTGTCCAAAGGCACCAGACATGGCTGAACCCGAAGTCTACCACAAATGCAAGGACTTCGCTGAGAAGCATAGTCTGCATATGACGACCCACCTCAGTCAGAGCATGCGCGAGTACAGGCAGGTAATGAAGCTCTATGATAAAACCCCGCCTCAGCACCTCTACGACCTTGGTATTATGGACCAGAAGCTCTCGGGAGCCCACCTTACATACGCGACGGAAAGAGATCTTCAGCTAATTGAGAAGACAGGTATGGCGATCCTTCACTGCCACGCCATCGAGAATCCCTTAATGAAGTGGCTTGACCGCGGCATCCCAGTAGGCTTCGGCACAGACGACTACTTCCACAACATGAACGATCTTCTTAGAGAGATTCGACAAGGCCAGATGACCAGAGCCAAACTCGTCGGGGGAGCAGACGGCATGATAAACGACAGCCGGAGGACGACTCGCCCATCTTTCCACGAGATGCTCGAGCGCGCAACAATCGGCGGTGCAGAAGCTCTGGGCATCGACAAACAGGTAGGAAGCATCGAGCCCGATAAAAAGGCGGACATCATCACCATCGACATGCTAAATCCTTACCTTACACCTACGCGGGAACCCCTAACCAGCGTCTTCCTCTATGCTTCGCCAGGCGACATCGACAACGTAATCTGTGATGGCAAGTTCCTCAAGAAGAACGGCGAGATGCAGACAGTCGATTTAAAGAAAGCCCTGACAACCGCACAGAAGACCTGCGACACAATAATAGACAAGTTCTTCCAAGAACACCCAGATCAAAAAAAGCACTGGCAAAACAAGGTCCCATATTAAGAAACGAAGTTATAACCAGTTTCCACCTCTCCTTTTTTTTAATGAAATGTTTAACAACTAAATAACACCGAAATCAGCTCTCGGCTATCTTCGGTTCCTTCACGATATAAAACGTGAGAATAAGAGCAAACGTAATCCCCGCGACTTGAATGAACCATGGAAACATCGGATTATACGCATAAATATAGCCGCCGATGAGATTCCCTATTATCATTGGAATAAATAGGAGGAATCCGCTTGACCATCCTCCACCAGATACGCCTAAACTAACACCCTGACCTACACCCGCCATTATTCTTCCACGCATACTCCGAGGTATAACATCTGCGAGGAAAACTGAGGACGAGATCCAGAGGAAAGAACTTGAAATCATCATAAGAACCCAGATTAATAAGGCCTGATAGAAAGATGTAACGAAGGGAAATAGAGCCATCCCCGGAATGGCGAGGAAAAAGGAGATGATCATACATTTCCTTGTGCCGATTTCGTCAACAAGGGGTCCTATAATAAGGCTTGCTATTGTGGTAGTCACACCGCCTAATAGGAGAATAACCCCCCAACTGTAAGCATCTATATGGATTATCTGCTTCGCATAAATTATCCAATAGGGGGTTACGAGGCTCCCGATAAAAGAGAGGAGTATAGCGACGACTGCGTATCCTCTCATATTGGAGAAGACCCAACGTAGAGATGCGAAGACGCTCTTGTATCCCTCAAAAAGTACTAAAGCGGGATTCCTACTGATTCCCTCCTTGTTTGCTATGGTCTCCTTCAAATATCGAATTCTAATATAGGAGACAATTAAACCGATCAAGAAGGAGAGAGTATAACCTACGCGCATAGCGGGCTGTAGAGTCATGACAGCTATCAAGTAGCCTCCTACATATGGTGCGATTATATTCACCGCATTAGGAATGGCAACCGTCACCGAGTAGACTTTTCCCCTAGCCCCAATGGGGATTGAGTCAGCCATGATGGCGTTCAAAGCGGGCATATAGAAGAGAACAACCTGCTGGTAAGCAAAGGCTACAGCAAGCATCTCCCAACTACTAGCAAAAGCGAATACTAAGAAGCTAGAGGTATAGAAGAGGGTGGCGAAACCTACAAGGCGAGCTCTTCCAGCTTTATCAGCAATGTACCCGCCTATAGGATACAAGATAGCGGCAGCCATTGCACCTATGGCGTTCACCCAGCCAATCGTCGTCGTATCTCCGCCCAGTTCAAGGATAAACAACGAAAGATATGGAAAGCATAACGAGTTCGACATGCTCCATATAACACGGCTCACTGTGAGGACGAGTATGTTTCCCTTCATAATCTGTCTTAAACTCGGCTGATCCCCCACTAAGCGAGCACCCTCTGAAATTCCATTAAATCCAGAGTGTTGACGATTTAAACATTCTCATTGTAGATACTAGAAAATATCTAGAGGAAAAAACATAAAAAATAGCGTATCTACTTCGTGTAGACCACTTTTCCATCGACGATTGTCGTTACGACCGTAACATCTTTTATCTCCTCGACTGGGATCGTCAGAATGTCCCGGTCGAGAACGATGATATCTGCGAATTTACCCTTTTCGATGCTCCCCTTCTGATGCTCCTCCTTAGCCAGGTAGGCACCGTTCCAAGTGTAGACCCGTATAGCATCCAGGACACTGATCGCCTCCTCTGCCCCTACTACCTGGCCGCTACTGGTCTTTCGCGTCACGGCCGCATAAATCTGTACAAAGGGACCGTAGAAAGTTACGGGACAGTCATTGTTACCCCCGGCAATAATGCACATTTCCATCATCGTCTTATGCGGATGGAGCCATCTACTCCTTTTAGGCCCGAAGTTCTCAGCGTATTGGTCACCAATACCATACATGTAACCGATGCTGCTCGAAGGGTTAACACCGAGCTTCTTAATCCGCTTGAGCTGCTTCGGAGTACAACAACTGTTGTGCTCGATGCGGTGCCGCATGTCCTCAACATGTTTCCCCTTCTGCGCCTTCTCAATGCAATCGAGCGCGATATCTATCCCCCTATCCCCTATGGCATGGATACTACATCTTAGTCCACATTCGTGTGCCTGCACAACAAGCTTCTCCATGTCTTCAGAGCTAGTCGTCATTAAACCAAGCCCCTTAGTCCCCCTACGTTGAGGCTTGTACACCGCGGAAGTCCCACCTGCACCGGACCCATCGCCCATGATTTTTAGGGACATCACCCTCAACCAATCGTCACCAAAGCCACTCTCAATACCTAGAGCGGTGAGAACCTCCAGCATGTTGTCGGATTCAGGCTTCCATGACCTAAGACTCACCATGAGACTGACCCGCACCCTCCTAAAATCCTCCCTCAGAAGCTGCTGGTACGCTCTAATGCCCAACATCTGACCGCTCGCATCATGCGTCGATGTAACACCCCACATATTGAACTGAATGAAGAGCTTCCGCAACCCTTCCTTGACCTCATCCACCGAATATTGCGGAACTTTATCAGATACCAAAGAACTTGCGGTTTCATAAAGAAGGCCCGTCGCCTCTCCCTTTTCGTCCCTGTCAATTTTCCCGCCATCTGGGTCGGGTGTATCCCCTGTTACCCCGCCAATCTTCAACGCAATACTGTTTACCACGCTCTGGTGACCGGTGTCCGAGACAAGAATAACCGGATTTTCGGGGGCCACCTCATCGAGCTCCCACCTTGTAATCTGCCTCTTCTCGATCAACTTAGAGTCATTGTAGTTGCTCCCCTTGATCCATTTCCCTGGAGTATACTCCTCAGCCTTCTTTGCGATAACTTCTTTGAGATCCTTTATCCCCTTAATCCCCGGGGCACGACAATCGATCTCCATGAACCGCATCGCGCCAAGATGAGGGTGTGTATGAGAATCAATAATCCCCGGGAGTACAGTTCTTCCCTCTGCATCGATGAGCTCTGTGCCCTTGCCTACATACTTCATAATCTCCTTAGTAGTGCCTGTCACAAGAATTCGGCCATTTTTGACAGCCACCGCTTCCATGACGCTGTTTTTTGCGTCAACAGTCACGATTTTTCCATTGATGACAACAATGTCAGCGTCGAAAACACTGTTTGAACCCATGAAAGCCACAGCTGGAGATACCACTGGAAAGGTATAAAATATCACCCAGACCCAACATTAAAGAAGCTTCTATAAACCACGATCCCCCAAGGATAATTGACTGATATGACGAAGGATCCAATCTGCGGAATGATGGTGGACGAGAAAACGGCGAAGTGGACTAGTGAATACAACGGGAAAAAGTTCTATTTCTGTAACGAACGTTGCAAAACGACCTTCGACAAGAACCCGAAACGCTTCGCTAAATAATCCCACCCGTACAATACCAAACGTTTTCTTTCACTTTGACATAGATTTATAAATATTTTTTAGATAAAAAAAATTAACACTGGCCTTTAGCTATATCCTCAACGGCTCCCAGGAGCTTCTCCACCTCCTCCTTTGTGTTATAAAGATACGTGGAGGCTCTCACGTTTCCTTCCTTCAGCTTGAATAACTCCTTCATCAAAGGCAGAGCACAATGGTGGCCGGAGCGAACAGCGATATCGTAATCGTTATCGAGCGTCAGAGCTACATCATATGGGTTGAGATCTCTTACATTGAAGGCTACGATACCTACCCTACGCCTAGGATCCATTGGACCATATACAGTCACGCCGTCTATCTCACCTAATCCGTTTAACAGCTTCTCAGCGAGGACGTGGTCCCAACTTGTGATGTTTTCTATACCAACCCTTTCAATGTAGGTGCATGCTTCACCTAGCCCTATGACCTGAGCTATCGCCGGGGTCCCTGCTTCGAACCTCAGTGGCGAAGCCCCCAACGCGTAGCTGTCGATACTAACGTCGGCTATGGTTCCACCACCAATGCATAGGGGTTCTATGCTGTAGAGGTGCTCGTCAGCTATGTAGAGGCCTCCAGACCCGGTTGGCCCAAGCATCTTGTGACCTGAGAAGGCAAGAAAGTCAACCTTCGTATCTTTAACGTCGGTCTTCAGGTGAGGAACGCTCTGAGCGCCATCAACTACCACCATTGCCCCATGCTCATGAGCCATTTTTACTAATTCCTTCACAGGCGTGATCACGCCCAGAACATTGCTCACAGCGGTGATAGCGACGAGCCTAGTTGTATCATCGATCACACTATCAAAATCTGCTAAGTCGAAGACGCCTTCCGGGGTCGACTTAACGACACTCACCTTGCAACCATAACGATGTCCCACCCTCAACCAAGTAATAAAATTCGAATGATGCTCTATCACCGTAGTAACTATCTTATCACTTCTCTTCCAGTCGAAACTGTTCGCGACTAGGTTAATGCCTTCGGTTGTGTTTCTTAGCATCGCGACGTTCTCCGGTCCTGAAGCATTGATAAATCGAGCAACTTTCTCATGAGCACCTTCGTACTCGAGGCTGGCTTTCTGACTCCACCGATGGATCCCACGCTCGACGTTAGCCCTGTAACCCCGATAGAACTCTATCTCCTTCATGACAACCTGCTCAGGCGTGAGGCTGCTTGCTGCGCTGTCTAGATAAGTCACACCTTGCTTGAGTATCGGGAAATCTCCGCGAATAGCTTCGACATCGAACAAGGTCGTTCCGCAGAAAAGAGGTACTGATCCCTTTAAAGGGTTTCAGCACTCAAGGGACTGTGACACTCTTAGCGAGGTTCCTCGGCATGTCGGGGTCAAGCCCTTTTAGAACCGCTAACTCATAGGCTAAGAGTTGCAGAGGGACAATGTATGGTATGGGGGTGAGAAGTTCCGGTATCCCTTTAGGCATCTCGATGAAGTCGTCAGAGAGTCTCTTTATATCTTCGTCTCCTTCCTCGCAGATGGAGAGGATATTAGCACCTCTTGCCTTCATCTCCATGATACTGCCGATGATCTCAGCGTGAGTCTCGCCGCGTGGGCAGATGAATACACATGGCGTATCCTTCTCAATAATGCTTATCGGTCCATGCTTACTCTCCCC
>CAZIAF010000074.1:0-9445 GCA_964537625.1 uncultured Candidatus Bathyarchaeia archaeon | reverse complement strand
GATCATACAGAGAGAACTGCGCCGCCTTTCCACCCCGTAAATCGAATATGCTGTTCTCGGGCAAGAACCCCCAGCATTCTGCACGGAGCAGACACTCGTACGGCGCCAGGCAATGCGGGCCGATGGAGGCCTCGGGACATGCTTTATCCGAGATGACCTTCTGCAGGCCCAGCACCCGCTCCTCTATGCCTTCGCTTACCTCGTCTACCCTGGCGGAGATATCTTCAAGGATGAACAGCTTGTGTGGGTCTATCTCGCCGGCCCTTACGTACTGGCTGTTTATGAAGCCCAGCTTACAGGTGCCTATCTCCAAGCCTGCTTTGTCACAGCAGTACTTCTGAAAAGACACATCGTCAACGTAGACATCTTTGGCAGACGTACCCGACTTTATCTCGATTATCTCCCATTTATCGTCTCCAAGCGGGTTCAATATATCTACCCTGGAGTAGATTGCCCCGGCGAGGATGCCTGCCTCGAACAATGGTCTTCTTTCCGCAATGAGCTTCTTTGTCGTGGCGATGTTGTCCATGAAATCGTCATGTTGAATGTCGATCCCGCCTGGAAATAGTCGCTTCGCATATTCACCGACCAGGTGCCCCTGGTCGAAGACGTACTGTGTAACGGCATCTGCCTCGGGGATTCCCTCAGGTTCGTGGACCTGCATCCAGAGATACTTCGGGCACTGGAGGCCAGTCAAGTATTTGGATTTTGACAACAATGGTGGCATTATTGTTTATTCAATATCGTCGTTCTGTATACATACTATAGCAGGCCCGGAGCGCAATGCAATCGGAATATGAGCATTCTGGGCGCAGAATGGCCCCTAGAATCGTTAATGCCTGATTTGTGGCAGGCCTGATTGGTATGTTGTCCCTGGAATTCTCGAAGAGTGAGTTCTGGCAGTTGTCTGGACCTCTACGGGTCGTTAGGGTAATGTTGGTGGCGCTGTGGGGATGGGAGAAGGTTGACCTGGCAAAAGCTGAGGCATAGCCACTGCAAGCTCTCTAAATTGCTTGATAAATGCGACTCCTAGATGATTCTCAATAATCTTAATCGATGCAGTGTTCATGAGGGAATGCATATAACAATGGTGCACCGTAAGCACCAAGTCCTGAAAGGTGTTATCCCTTTCGACGGAATCTACTTTCAGACCAATTCTGCGGCAGTCTTCTATATGCAGGTGGCGCTCATGACTTTGTCGTCCGACTCGGTAATCTGTAAGTCCTTTTACAACCTGCGCTGCCCTCTCCGATTTATTCTTACTCCGGTAAAACATGATATCCCTTAATTGTTCAGTAACGAAAGTGTTCGACCATTTTATTGCATCTTCACATTGACTCAAGAATGTTGGACGATATTGACCCATTATTGTTTGCCAAATGGGTATACGACCTGGATCTTGTTTTACTTCCTTAAAAGCCCGCTTGAATTCTCGAACAACTCCGTATGCCGGAACATCTCTTAATTGAGGGTCAATTGGTCCAAGATTCGAATGTGTACCCAGTATGATTACTTTTGTAGAGCAGGCTACCATTGTTCCAGCTGACATAGCTATTTGAGGGACAATACTTCTAATATCTCTACCGAATATTTTATGCAAGTAGTTAACGATAGATTGAGTTGCGGCAATGCTTCCGCCTGGAGTGTGAAGAATTAGGTCTAATCCTTTGGTCCTGTCGAGACGATGAAAAGCCATCATAAAACCATTCTTGTCTTCATCGTTTATTTCAAGACCAACAATGCCGGGTTTAGACAGGAATGCAGAGTAATATGCGACAACATTTCTTTTCGTGTAGTTGAATAGTTTCTGCAAATACTTCCTTCGTATTGCATCTATGGCAGTTCTAACCAGCTTTGGGTCGCTACGATTCTGCTCGCGGTATTCCTCAATTTCTTTGAGAACTTCACCCCAGTTTGGCATGAGACTCACCCTCGTCACTGAGACTATCTTCAATCGTCGGTTCCTCTCCGCTATTGGAGGCCTGCACACCCCATATATTTAAGTACGGTGAAGGTTGAGCTAGAGAACCTTCAGGGCTAAGTAAAACTCGAGGAAACGGACTAAAAAATTGCTCGTGCTGTCGCTCAACAATACGGAGAGCTTTCGTTTTCTTCCGGTCTAATCGCCTAGTTTTCATGTTTTTCTCCCTCCAAACCGAGAGACTATCATAATTATACCATACACAAGCCATTCGATTGAATGTCATCATTAAGGCAATCCGTTGTTTTTGCCCTGTTGCTTACCTGCAGCCAATGATATTGTAAGAGATAGCTTATTTCGATTCAACCGCATCGGCTGGCGTAGAGAGATGCTCTAGCATGCTCGTTATGATAAAATGTTGACAAGTAAATCACGCAAGTATTGAGTGTTGGGTTGGAGCGATTCGTGACGAGGAAAATCAGGGTTCTACTTGTCCAGCCTCGTGGAGTGCAGGAGGGATTTACCAGAAGTGACACCAGATTGCCACCGCTAGGATTGCTCTACATCGCGGCGGCCATAAGAAATGTAGCCGAAGTCCATTTGGTAGATGCTGATGCTCTTAATCTTGATGATCAAGACGTGGTAGCCGGCCTCGGTGATTGGGCTCCAGATCTAGTTGGTATGACAGTTTCCTCGCTTACCCTCGAAGTTGTGTGCCGGTTTGCTCGGAAGGTGAAGGATGCTACGGATGCTCGTGTCATCCTGGGTGGACCCTTGCCATCAGCCCTGCCTGAGGAGGTCTTGAAGCATCAAGAGGTGAACTTCGCAGGGGTCGGGGACGGCGAACCTATAATGCAAGGTCTGTGCCAAGCTCTGGAGGAATCTCGTGATCCAGAGACTGTTGAAGGTGTTGTGTCAAGGAATAGCCTCGCAAACGATTCGTTGAGACATAGCCCCCTACGTGCGGACCTGAGTACGGGCGAACGGCCCGCATGGGATATGCTTCCGGGCTTCGGTTCATACAGAAGTCCGGATTCTGTCCAAACACCAATGACCATCGTCGAGGGGCAGCGTGGTTGTCCTCATGCTTGCAGTTTTTGCAGCGTCCCCGCAATCAGTGGAGGGAAACGCCGATCTAGGTCAATAGATAGCCTTGTGAAAGAAATTGATTACCTGACAGGAAATCGCGGAATACGCGAAATATCCTTCGTTGACCCTGATTTTATGATGAGTTCACAGTACGCAGTGGCAGTCTCCAAGGGTATGATATCTCTTGGAAGACCAGTCTCCTGGTTCTGTAACGCGAGGGCAGCCTCTGTAAGGGAATCTGTTACCCGAACGATGCAGTCTGCAGGCTGCCACCTAGTCTATCTTGGGGCGGAGTCCGGTGACCCAACGATTCTTGCTAGGATTCATAAACGTCAGACGCTGGAGCAGATAGAAGATGCTTGTAGGGTATTGTGTAATTCCGGCATGCGGGTTTCGGTCGGGTTTATAATTGGTTTTCCTTTTGACACCGACGATAGCGTACGTCGCACAATAGAATTCGCTAAGCGCTTGAAGCCTGCCAAATTTCAATTCAGCATTTTCAACTGGTTTCCAGGTATATCAATGGAAGTACCTCAAGGTTTGGCGCCGATTGGATTTCATCCAAAGACTGGGAGTACACGTTGGATTGAATGGCAAAAAAGAGCATATGAAGAATTGGGGAATGACTAGAGGCGTTGAGGGATTATAGAAGGATATAATTATGCAACGAAAGCACCATCCTCTTGACAACGTGCAAACCCTGGAGAAGGCCTTGCACGGTCTGGGGCTCGAGACCATAATCAATCGTCCTTATCTTCAAAGACTTAGAGACATTCGTCTGCTTGGTACCATGCAGTATGTGGAACCCCTAAAACGCAAGTATTCACGGTACGAGCATTCTCTTGCCGTCGCATACTTGATGTTATCGGCGGTAAGGTCTCTCCGCCTCAGCGATTTGGCTTCTCAGGTAGCTGTCATAGCTGCCTTGCTACACGATGTCGGGCATACAGCATTGTCACATGCTGCGGAAGTATTTTTACTGCGAAGACAGGACAAAATCCACGAAGACCACACACGCAAGATCATAACTATGCTTTCAAAGGAATTACGTTTTATCCATGAAGAGAAACTTGCTGCCCAAGTTCAACTCGCTAGCGATCTCCTATCTGGTCGTTTACTGAATTCTGCCTACCGAAGGCTCTCTGATGGTAAGTGTATTATGAGTGATGATGAAGTCATTGTCCTTGATTTGTTAGCCACCGGAGCTATGTCTATAGATATGATAGAAGGGGTGACGAGGACTGCTCGCTCGATAGGGCTCACTCATCCAGACCCGTTAATGTTCATATCTTCCCTCCGGAGGGAAAAACATGATTTAACGGTTCCGGTAGAAATATGGCCATCCGTATGGGAATTATTCGAACTAGAAAGAAAAATATACGACGAATACATTTATAGTACAAAGGGCATGGCCGCCGAGGCAATGCTCACGCGTGCTTTAGAATTGGCGTTCCCAGGGAGAAATCAGAATGTCAAAGATCGCAGAAGCGAAGATAGCCAATATGATCTTACATATGACTTCTTGAATATGACGGACCAACAGGTAATCGATCATATCCAAGATCATCCGGTCGCCAACGGTATTCTCCGAAAGCTGGCAAATCGTGATCTTTTCATCTCGTTGTTCAATGTTTCCCCTAGAGTTCATGATGACATTCTTAATTATATGAGTGTGGAATACGACACCGAGGTAAGGAAAATTTCAATTGAGAATGCTCTCGCATCCCATCTCGGGCTTGATCCAAACCAAGTGATCATTCATTCTACAATTCGTAAGAAGTTTAAATTCAACAGATATGAAGCTCTTAGACTATTTTCTGAGAACAGTCCATATTCTGAAATTCAAACTCGAACTTACTCTGAAATCAGACGGCAATTCAAGACAGAACGCATATTAGGAACATTACTCGACGTATTCATTCCCAATGCACAACCAGAGGATTTCAAAAATTTTTCCTTATCAGAACCGGAACCATTGCCAAAGACTGGTGTCTCTCCCATAGTCTCTAAAAGATTCAATATACAAAAAGACAAGAAAAATGGAATGGTAGCTACGCCTCAAGAAGTAGCAGATTTTCTTGCTACATGGGCAGTTCGTTCACCATCAGATATTGTATTGGACCCTTCATGTGGAGATGGGGCGTTCTTAAATGCATCATGGAATCGCTTGATTTCTATTGGCGCCTCGCGGGAAGCCCTCGGCCAAGTATATGGTGTTGAACGCCAATCTGGTTTGTGGCAGGACATAAGAGACTTGTGGCAGGAGAGAATAATCCATCGAGATTTTTTCGAAATCAGGCCAGGTGAGCACCCATTACCATTCGTTGACGTTGTTGTGGGTAACCCACCGTATGTACGTGCTCACAGATTTAAGGGGGAGAATCGAGAGAAAGCACTGCGAGCCGGGGATGATTCTCTCATCCAAACACTCGGTGATGGGGCAAAATTAACACAGGGGAGTAACACTTGGGCTCCCTTTTTACTACACGCTTGCACATTTTTAGGTCCATCAGGAAGACTTGCGATGGTTTTACCAACTGAATTACTAACAGCAGATTATGCAAAGCCGGTCAGAGAATTCTTAAGGAAGAGATTCAGTAGTTTATCCTTCGTGCTTTTCAGGAAACGAATCTTTGAGCAAGAACAAGATGCATTGTTACTCTTGGCGGATTCTGGTGGTAAACCAGGTATATACCGGATCGAGATAGACAGTTCTGAAAATCTTAACGAAGTGATGACGCGTATGGTTCCGGCCCCTCATTTAAGTGATGTATGGCTTGCCGGTAAGTGGACAGCGTTACTAACCAACCAAGATGTTCTAGACTTACTGAATTCATTGTGTACTCGGAACTTGGCAATGAAGTTAGAATCTGTGGCAAAAGTGAAGATCGGACTGGTTACCGGAAATTCCGACTTCTTCGTATTGAAACCCAGCCAAGCCGAGCATGGCCATCTGAAGAATGAGTGGTTAATTCCGATTGTTGCGAAAGCCAATCAGATCCCAGGAGCAGTGTTAACGCGAGGTGATCTAGATGAATTACAGCAGACTGACTCCAAGCACCTCTTGTTGAGAATTCCCCCTGACACAGATTTATCTCTTGATCCAGATTTACAGCGCTATGTCGAGTGGGGGCGCTCTCAAGGCATTCACTCTCTGCAAAAATGTCGTACCCGGTGGCCTTGGTATTCGGTCCCATACTCAACAGTGCCTGACTTGTTCCTAACGTACATGTCAGGAAAACGGTGCCGCCTTTGTTTGAACGAAGCCAAAATCAACTGTACGAACAACATTCATCAGCTCTTCATCAAGGATAAGAAGTTGGCGAACGTGTGTGTTGCATCTTTTTATTCCTCCTTAACCGGACTAAGCATTGAGCTTGCAGGCCGGGGATATGCGGGCGGACTAATAAAACTCGACCCTGGTGATGCGAAAATGCTACTCATGCCTAACTTAGAAACAGTATCAAGATCCACCTTAGCCAGTATAGAAGCTTTCTTGTCGCAAGTTGATTCTGAACTGAGAACTCAGCCAAACGACGGAGTATGGGGAGAGCTGGATGAACTGATTTTATTACAGATTCTAGGTTTGTCGGTTGACGAGTGCAGAATGATTCAACAAGAATACATACGACTAAGGAACCGTAGGATGAGTCGTACCTGAAGAAACGGACGACTAAAGCTATAGGGATGTGATAGAAGTGATTAGTTTATCTGCGCTCTGAGATAACGCTTGAGCGTCAAGGAGGAGTATTAATGGCAGCGATAACGGGTGAAGATCTTATCAAATTGGGTATCCAAATCAATCCCTTAGACGCCCCGAACCCCACTAAAAATGTTCAAGGTTCTTCGTATGACTTCCGCATAGGTGAGGAGATCTGGTTGTGGTCCAAGCGTAATACTTTTGATCCCAGGAAAGGAGACGTCCTTCTTCGAAGGAATGACATAGCGGTAATCAAAACATACGAAACTATCAAGATGCCAGCAAACGCTTCTGGGATATTAGTGAACAAGGTAGCATCACACGCAATGGGTGTCTATCACCCTGCTACTAGCATAGACCCTTTATTTGATGGGCATATGCACGTTGCCCTCATTAACGTAGGGCGGCACGATATTCCGCTTAAGTTCCAAGATGATTTATGTACCGCAATTTTCTTTAATATGACGAGTCCAACACAAA
Source organism: uncultured Candidatus Bathyarchaeia archaeon (assembly GCA_964537625.1). Taxonomy (GTDB): domain Archaea; phylum Thermoproteota; class Bathyarchaeia; order TCS64; family TCS64; genus UBA8941. The sequence continues at coordinate 2,255 of CAZIAF010000074.1, read as the reverse complement.
TCCATCACAAAAGGACACAAGATTTTTCCCAGTTAATTCAAGTGTTTGCAGAAAACCTGCATATTATGTATCCCGAAAGAGCTGAAAAAATACCTTCGGAGACTTCACTGGATAAGCTTGAGGAAGAAATTGTATGGAGGGGGAATCCCTTCATCTCTATATACAGTTTCTTGGCTGGCCATGATAGGCAGCTGGCAGATTTGCGAAGATCAACTCGAGGCTATTTCCTTCTAATCATGGTGGGCCCTTGGCTAGTAGCCATACTGGCTCTTGGAGTGATAGCGGCATTCGCTCATCTTTCGTGGGCACAGATTCAACCGGCAGCTACAATATTAGGTGCGTTCAATGCTGTGGTGAACCTAACAATTTTGGTCGTTAGGTGGTTCAGGGGAAAGAGATTGAAATAATCAGTCATGCTGATGAAAGCAAGACCTTTCGGAAGATTTTAGTGATGGTCTATTTGGGACTGGGTGAAATCCACATGCGTACGCAATTTCAAACAATCTTCTGAACTGCTGTCTGAACGGGTCAATTATCGGGTTTTCAAATCACCAGTAGACGAAAGCCTATTCAGCTTTAAATACAATTCCAGTTACTCTATGCGTGGCACTGGTACTAAATGCGGTAACCTCCTGACGGTATCACCTAGACCTCTCTCTCGTTCTTGAAATACCCCTTTTGCCTTTTTAGGCAGGCCGATATGAGGCAAGTGAACAATTCCGAGTTATGTGCAATCCCCTTTCGAGGATTAGGTTCTTTCCGACAGGAGTTTGTAGCTGAGGCTCAGAGACGGTTAGAGACGACCTTTCAATTCCACTATGGTGCGATTCTAGCTATTCCCGATAGGCGTAAGAGTTAATCCCAACATTGTCTCGGCGGATAACATTCCGGCAGAAAGTTTAGGCAGGGCGATGTCCTCGGGCTTCGAGTAGATGCTCTCGTTGAAAACAGTCGCCAGGGACCAGGGATTAGAGACTGGAGACTAGGGAACAAGTTCAAATGACAAATCAGAAGGCAAGGCCGGGACAAGATCAAATGACAAAGCCCAAATGCCAAATGAATGTCAAAATCCAAATGGCAAATCAAAGGGCAAGGGTCGGACAAGCTCAAATGACAAAATCCAAATGACAATTGGTCCCCCTCACTCTAACTCTCTCCCGCCAGGGGAGAGAGAATTATAAGGTGGGATTGCCGCGCTTCCCCTTCGCTATGCTCAGGGCTTCGGCTCACCGCAATGACAGTGGGATGGAGGACGGGCGCGCAATGACGCGGGAGGGCACTGGGTCAATCTGAAACGTAGTATGATCACTGACATGGATTGGCATGCTGTCTTTCATATGGATGTCAGGGGCAATCAACCCGTAAAAGATTTCGTTTTACGACAATCTGATGGTGCGATAGCAGAAATCTTACATGTATTTGATTTATTGATGAGATTCAATATTACACTTGGTATGCCTTATGTCGAGAAGATAGGGAAATCCGGCATTAGAGAACTTAGAATTAAGCATGGTTCAGATATATATCGTATATTCTTCTTTGCGCATACTGGGAGAAATTTCGTCTTGCTACATGCCATTAAGAAGAAGAGTAATAGACTATCGCAAAATGACGTAAGCCTAGCCATCGATAGAATGAATGATTGCAAAGCGAGGGCTTGACAATATAACATATACGTTATATAATACCCGATATCAGGCATAAGAATAGGGAGTAGTTAAGTGATAAACAAAAGGGCTACAAACTACGAGGAATTTAAGGCAGAATTACTTAAAAGGCCCGGCATTCGCAAGGAATATGAGGCCTTAAGGCCCAAGTACAACATTATACGCAGCATAATAGAGCGCAGAAACCAATTGCAGATTAGCCAGGCGCAGCTGGCAGAGATTATTGGAACAAAGCAACCTGCCATATCCAGACTGGAGAATGGTGCCTATAACACGACGCTTAGCACATTTTTCAGGGTTGCCGATGCCCTCGACCTGGATATTTCTTTGAAAGTGCGACCGGCAAGTTCCAGGACTTAGAACGAGGTCCTACCTTTGCTTCCGGTCTGTGAGTTTCAGCATCTCTCCAATAGTCCCAATGTGATCAATTAATCCTACTCCCATTGCCTGCCTTCTGACGTAGCGCCGCGACGAACGTGGTTTGTGTCTGGCTCAGAACGCTCTGACCTGATACCTAGCTTTGCCTTGTTCGGGGAGACAAGTCGGGTTCATTGGGTTCATAGAGTTCGTTGAGTTTATAGAGTTCAT
>CAZIAF010000073.1:0-9633 GCA_964537625.1 uncultured Candidatus Bathyarchaeia archaeon | reverse complement strand
AATGCAAGGCCTTTGGCTATCCTATCTATTTACGATTCGGCGCTGAGATGAACATTAACCAAGGTGGACCTGGAGAAGGTACTTGGGCATCTAATCCATCAGAATTCGTTACCGCTTGGAGACACATAGTAGACATATTCAGAGCACAGGGAGCCAACAACGTTATCTGGGTGTGGAACCCGAACTACGATGATTGGGGAACTTACCACTACACCGACTATTACCCTGGTGACAGCTACGTTGATTGGGTCGGTATCGACATGTACCAATCCGGTGACAACGTAGACCCGGTGCAGGAGATGGCTCCATTCTATAATGACTATGGGGCTCGGAAACCCGTAGGCATATTCGAGTGGGGGGTCAACGCCAAACCGTGGACAGGTGTGAACACCCCCGACGCGAAGCAGGTAGAGTATATGGACAGGTTCTTTGACGCAGTGGAGGCGAGGTCGAATGTAAAGCTGATCAGCTACTGGTATGTTTGGGACGCCTTCAAGTTCGATGCAGCCAACACACCTTTGGCCACTGCTGAGTATAGGAATAGAATAGCTGACTCGATATATATTTCAAGATAAGGTTTACGCACGAGTACCATAATTGAGTTCTGTACCTTTCCTAAAATATTTTTATAAGTATAATCGACTTATATTATAATGAATTCATATTATGAAAACGCCCATTAGCATAATAGGATCTGGATACGTTGGAACGACTGTTGGTTGTGGCTTTGTTAATTTAGGGCATAAGGTAATTTTTTATGATATTGATACTAATAAAATAGATCTATTAAAAAAAATATATGATGCTACAACTGATTTAATTTATGCAATTACAAATTCTGATATTAGTTTTTTATGTGTACCTACTCCCTATGATGGAAAATTTGATTATAGTTATCTAATTAATGCTGTTGATACTGTTGGTAGAGCTTTAAAACTAAAATCAAAATACCATTTAATTGTAATTAAGAGTACTTTATTACCGACTTCAACTGAAGACATTTTGATTCCAATCTTAAATAAATATAAAAAAGTTGGTTACAATTTAGGTATTTGTTATAATCCAGAATTTTTAACAGAGATCTCGGATACATGGGCTCAAGATACTGACTTTGTAAAAAATTTTTTCAATGAGGATAGAATCGTAATTGGGGAATACGATAAAAAATCTGGGAAACTCCTTGAAGAAATATACTCTACTCTTGGTAAACCGATATTTCATCTTGATCTAAAGACTGCGGAGTTGATTAAATATGCGTCTAACTGTGTCCTAGCGACTAAAATTTCTTATTGGAACGAAATATTCCTAGTGTGTGAAAAAATTGGTATTGATTCAAACATAGTTTCTAAGATCGTTGGTATGGATCCAAGAATAGGTATGTATGGGACGGTGCATGGAAAGGCCTTTGGTGGTAAGTGTTTACCGAAAGATCTTAAATCGTTCATCGATTTTTCATCGAAGTATTATGACGTTAAATTATTAAAGGCGGTTAATGAGATCAATGAAAAAATGAAAATAAAATATGGTGTAAGAGAATGATAGATAAAGCAGTAGTGCCTGTGGCTGGGTTAGGAACTAGACTATTGCCAATTACAAAGGTACTGCCAAAGGAGATGTTACCTGTTTTCAATAAACCGGTAATTCAATATGTAGTTGAAGAAATTCATAGTTGTAATATTAAGAATATTCTCCTTGTCACAGGAAAATATAAAAATTCAATAATGGATCATCTAGATTATTTTGAAGCAGGGAAGGATAACAAAGAGGTCAGTCAGCTTGATGCAATTCTAAAAGACTTGAATATTTATTCTATCCGTCAAAGATCTCCCCAAGGATTAGGAGATGCAGTGAGTTATGCTGAAAATTTTGTTGGTGAAGACCCTTTTGCCTTACTCTTAGGAGATAATATTACATTCAATAATTGTCTGAAGCAAATACTGCATATTTACCAAAAGTATCAGACCTCAATTATTGCAGTTGAAGAATTACCGATAGAGAAATTAAAGACCCATGGTTTAGTTATTGGTGATAAAATCGAAAACGATGTTTATGAGGTAAAACAACTAGTTGAAAAACCTCGGAAACCTTTATCAAATTTAGCTATTATTGGTCGATATATTTTAACTTCTGATATATTTAAATATATTAAACTTACTCCACCCGGTGTAGGTGGAGAAGTTCAACTGACCGATGCTCTCCAGAAAATGCTGAAAGATGGCAATAAGATAATTGCAGTAAAGTATTCAGGTCTACGATACGATGTTGGTTCATTTGAAACTTGGATAAAGGCTAATCTCAGTGTAGCTTTGAAAGATAAGAGACTTAGGCCAATTTTAAAAGAATGGCTTTTGGATAACGTATCTTCATGAAGGCGTGGTAGTAATAGTGGGGATTAGCTGTCTATAGTTTAAAAAAGAATTTTTTCCAGAAATTCAATGCTTTGTTATATGCTTTTAGACCTAATAGTGAGGTAAGGGCTGATAGTAGTAGAGTAATTTTGAATGGATACAATCTGATGGCTTTGAGGAAGTAGCTTCTTCCCACTTTAATTTCTCCATTGAGAATTAGAGCGGTGCCTATCCAGTAATAATGATCGCTCAATACTTCTGGTTTTTTTGAGATCTCATCAAAGTATTTCTCTAAAATGAGTTTACGAGCTATTATCCACGAATTCGTATTTCTGGAGATGCTGTCGGTCTGTAGATAGCTTTTTACCAAGGGTTCATCAATGTGTTTAAAACAGTAGTGCTTTGAGATTCTAATCCAAAGGTCCCAATCTTGCTCACGGGGAAGATTTTCATCGAACATCCCAACTTTTGCGAAGCACTCCCTTTTTACGACCGCCGTCGGGGTCGCGATGAAGCCTGTCTTGAGGAGAATATCGTGTAGGTTGCCTTCTTTTGGTTCTATATCTGGTGATGGGATAATGGATTTTTTACCATCTGCTAGGTTAATTCGGCTGGTGTAAATAACTCCTATATCCTCTGGGGATTCCTTGAACGCTTTCATCTGTTTCTCAAGTTTTATAGGTAACCAAACATCATCGCTGTCTTGAAAAGCGATATAGTTCCCTTTCGCGGCCTTTATACCGGTATTACGGGCTATATTGGCTCCTTTACGTTTTTTATGCTGTATATAATGTATTCTTTTATCTTTTATACTCTTGACAAATTTGTCAGTATTATCACTTGAGCAATCGTCTACTACGATGATTTCAAAATTTTGATAGCTTTGATCTAGTATACTTTGGATAGCCCTGCCTAGTAATAACTTCCTATTATATGTTGGTAGGATGATACTTACATACAAATTATTTTTTACTTATGAACCTTCATATATTAATCTTAAGTTTTAAGGCTATGAAAAAAATGGCGCTCGTTTCACCAACCTCAGCCAATGAGCTAATTAAATTGCGCGTGCGACACATATGTGCGTGAAAAATTCTAGTTCAGTATTTTATTATTGATTCTTATCCCTATAAAATACATTAATTAGAGAAATAATATGTTATAAATATCAAAGGGGATGCCTCCTGAGCAAAATATGCAGACAGATGAATGTCATGGAAGGAACCTCGCCTATTAACGCTATTTTTAATTATTCGAAAAGATCAAGTGATAATAGTAAATATACTACAAACATCGCAGGGTGTCCAACTATATCCTTTTTAGGTGAGTGCTTTGAATAAGTGGATAATGCGTGTTTATTCGAATATTAATTGGCCTATTTGGATGCATCTTTCAGCTCGGAGTCAAAATTATAGTGATGTTGATAATTCAAGTCATGGTAATTTTATAGAAGAAATTGGGTCACAGACCATGACACCAATTAAACCCTCAGGTTTGAGTTCACAGAACAAACCAGTTACTATAGCGGTGATTCCGGCATTGAATGTGGAACGAACAATCCCTAATGTAATTTTACTTACAAAAATATACGTAGACCATGTTCTGGTATGTGATGACGGTTCAAGTGATAAAACCGCAGAGGTTGCTGAACTCTGCGGAGCTATCGTAGTTAAACATTTAATAAATATGGGTTACGGCGCTGCTCTAATCACCCTATTTAAAGAATCCATTAAAATGAATGGGGATATTGTCATTACGATCGATTCCGATGGCCAGCACGATCCTAATGAAATACCTCTTTTAATTAATAAAATCTTAGAGGATAATACGAATGATATTATTATAGGTTCACGATTTCTTGCAGGTTCTTCTTCGCAAGCATCAAAATTGAGAAGTATGGGTATCAAAATCATCAATTTAATACTTTCAATTGGAATGACTAAGGTCACTGATTCACAATCTGGTTTCAGGGCATATTCTAAAAGGGCTTTAAACACACTTGTTCTAAAAGAGAATGGTATGGGGTTAAGCACTGAGATACTGATTAAATCTAAGAAAAATGGTCTCAAAATAAAAGAAGTCCCAATAAATGTAATATATAATAACAAGTCTTCTACTTTGAATCCAGTAATTCAAGGTGTTAGTGTGGCGCTCACTTCTTTAAAATATATAATTCTCTATTATCCAATTACCATCTTAAAATATATTTTTTTTATATTCGTTGCCGCTTCATTATTTTACTTAAGTTTATCTACAGATTTCTTTACAAACTTAAAGCTGTGAAATATTTCGATAAAGACATTATTACCATCAATGATCAGGATTTTTTAAATTTTTTTAATAAATAATAAATCGTATCGTACGCGTGAGTCTCTTAAAAAAAGCAAATAATGCGCACACAAAAACTTTCTATCTACTAAACCACTTGCGTGTACATGGTAACCTCAATGAATATTATTATTGAACAATATTGAGGATTCCCAACTCGGAAAGGATTTAAACCAAATACAGTGCTTAACAATCAATCATCGCAGAGAAAATGAGGATCGGCCCTCTCCAACATGTTCACCAAAGGTTTCCTCTCTGAGGTTAGACGCCAAGCACTCCGAAGAAGGGTTTGGTATAGGGCCCTTGACAGCGTCGAGCGAGGAATTCTTTCCATCTCAGCCAACATCATTGATTCCGTAAAGAGCGACATATTGAACGATCAATTATCGAAGATCATAGTAAAGCTTAGGGACGCATGCAAGTGTCGCTTCGTCAAGCACTTAGAACAGTATGGATTGGAGAGGGTCCAGGTTATTCAGAGACAAGCTTACTCATTCGGATACAGCGCTTTTAAGGAGTTATCGAAGGATATTGGGTTTATAAAATATCTTATGCTAATAGATTTTTATCAACCGGTTGGGTGGAGGATATATTCGACATAACTATAACCGTGAGAGTCCAATTAATGTGTCTGCAATTCTTCATGTTAGCTGAAATGCTGTGTATCCTTAAAAGTGCCCCACTAGGGTTATGAATATATTATCCTCATCTGATCAAAAATGGTAGAACTCGGTAACCTTGAGTCGGTGTCGATTTGTGTCCTTAATTATAATGGATTAAAATTCCTTAAATTAATTCTTACTTCTTTGATGCGAACAAACTATCCTCAATTCGAAATAATCATGATCGATAATGGATCTAGTGATGATAGTGTATTATATGTGAGAACGAATTTTCCATCAGTTAAAATAGTTCACATCAAAGAGAACCGAGGCATAGGAGCTGCACTTAACGTTGGACTCGCAGCTGCCTCTGGAAAATTTGTATCATTTTTAAACAATGACATGGAAGTCGATCCGAATTGGTTACTCCCACTTGTACTGACCCTTAAGAAATTCGAGAAAGCCGCTGGTTGTGATTCAAAATATCTCGACTACTTTGAACGTGACATTATCAGTATAGGAGGCGGCGCTGGCCGTATCATGGATAGATATGGAAATGTTATAGCAAGAGGAGCAAATGAGCGGGATAAGGGACAGTATAATAATCAAATAAAAGTATTTGAATGCATGTCGTTATTTAAGAAAAATGTGATTAAAGAAGCCGGTGGATTTGATGAACTATGTTATATATATTTTGAAGAAACCGATCTATGCTGGAGATTACATAGAATGGGATATGATATAATATATGTGCCAGATAGCAAAATTTATCACATCACTGGAGGCACTCTAGAAAAATCTCAAAAAGGTAAAAAGATAATAAAGAATGAATATCTTTTTCATTTTCACAAGAATAAATTAATGATATTATTAAAAAATAATCCTAGTTTAAAACTATTCTATTTACTACCTGTATACATTTTCGATATAATGGGATATATATTTTATTATATTTACGAGAGACAGCAATTATCTATTTCTATTATATTTAAAGGAATAATATGGAATAATAAAAACCTAAGAATTATTTTACAGAATAAAAAACATTTTATAAATGAACATATGGATAATTATTCATATTTACCCTATTCCGGAATATGGAAAGCCATAATTGATAAATTAGTGAGCTAGATTATACAACCATAAAAAAGATAACGTAGATATTTGTTTTGGTAACCATAATCTCAGATATATAGTGCACAAAAAACCCATACAGAGAAAACTGTTTAAATAATCTGAGACCAATAAATAATATGCGAAAGAGAGGGTTAAAGGTATGCGTATAATGGTAACAGGTCATCTTGGATACATAGGTACAGTAATGGTACCCTTACTTCGGGCAGAAGGACATGAAATTAATGGACTTGACAGCGATATTTTCAAGGAATGTACATTCATGGGAAAAATACAAGACGTACCCTATATCAGAAAAGATATCCGTGATGTTACGGCATCCGACCTCAAAGGATTTGATTCCGTAATACACCTCGCCGCTTTGTCAAACGATCCACTAAGCGACCTTAACCCCCAGATTACCTACGACATCAATTACCATGCATCAGTTAATCTCGCGAAACTAGCAAAAAAGGCAGGCGTCAAGCGTTTCCTATTTTCATCTTCTTGCAGTGTATATGGCGACTCGAGCGCAGATATAATCACAGAGGAGGACAAGCCAAATCCCGTTACAGCTTATGCCGAGTCAAAATTGTTGGTCGAAAAAGAAGTCTCAAAACTAGCTGACTCCACATTCACTCCAACATATATGCGTTCTGCCACAGCTTACGGAGTATCACCCAAACTTCGATTCGATTTAGTCATGAATAATCTGATCGCTTGGGCTTATACTTCTGGAGTCGTATTGTTAAAGAGTGATGGCTTAGCCTGGAGGCCAATCGTACACATCGAAGACATATCTCGAGCCTTCATAAGTGCCCTTCATGCCCCAACGGAATTGGTCCATAACCAAACTTTTAACGTCGGATCAACACAGGAAAACTATCAGATTCGAGAATTAGCCAATATCGTTAAAGAAATAGTGCCTAATTCAAGGGTAGAATACGCAAAGGATTCGGGACCAGATAAACGTTCATACAGAGTTGACTTCAGTAAAATCGCCAAGATTTTACCACTATTTAAACCCAAATGGAATGCCCGATTAGGAGCAAAACAACTGTATGATGCCTACAAAACATTCGGCTTAAAAGGCGAAGAGTTCGAAAGTCCCAAGTTTAAACGCCTCGAGCATTTGAAGCAACTTATGGCATCGAATAGAATTGATACAAATCTTCGCTGGAGAAGCTATTAGTAATATCACTAATAGATATCATCGCTTGATTATATTAAAATAGTATTGAGCGAATTTGATGATTGTGCAATCTAATTCTCCAGGATATTTATTTAGTAGGGTGACTTTAAAAATTACTTCTGTAGATAAAGAAACCGTGGGCACGAATGATACTAATAAGTCGCGTGCGACTAATAAGTAAAGAGGAACATATATGAAAGTAGTATTATTTTGTGGCGGCATGGGAATGAGATTATACCCCTCCACCGAAAATATTCCCAAGCCAATGGTCCTAGTTGGCGAGAAACCGATACTTTGGCATCTAATGAAATATTATTCTCATTTTGGACATAAGGAATTCATAATATGTCTCGGCTACAAGGGTGAACAAATAAAAAAATTCTTTTTAAATTACGATGAGTGTCTTGCGAACGATTTCACTCTCTCAAACGGAGGAAAAAAGCGGAAATTAATAAAAAGTGACATAGAAGACTGGAAAATAACCTTTGCAGACACGGGATTACACTCCAACATCGGACAAAGATTAAAAGCAGTTCAGAATTATTTAGAAGAAGACGAGATTTTTCTAGCTAATTATAGTGACGCAGTTACAGATATGCCCTTGCCAGACATAATTAATTTCTTTAAGGATAGTGGGAAAATAGGATGTTTTACTGCAGTGAGGCCATTCAATACATTCCATATCATATCTACAGATTCTAATGGTTTAGTTACCGATATGTTTCCCATCAATAAATCTAACATAAGAATAAATGGAGGATTTTTCGTATTCAAAAAAGAAATATTCGACTACATTCATAAAGGAGAAGAATTAGTAATCGAACCTTTTCATCGACTAATTAAGAAAAAAGAGTTGATCGCATACAAATACGATGGGTTCTGGGGTAATATGGATACTTATAAGGATAAACAGAAGCTAGATGAATTGGTTGATAGCGACAAGACACTGTGGCAAGTTTGGAAACCTCATAAATAGAATCTATTAAGGTGAACTCAGGGATGCACAAATTCGGGTTCCTTGAAAAAAGTTCAGAGCTTAATGTCATGTGCATCGGTGCACACTCAGACGATATAGAAATTGGATGCGGCGGAACAATTCTCAAGCTTATAGATGAAATAAGAAAAGTTCAGTTCAACTGGATAGTATTCAGTGGAGATGAGACGCGTAAAAAAGAGGCGGAAAAGAGTAAAGATGCTTTTTTACCCAAAAACAAGGTTAAGAAATTTGACATCAAAAATTTTAGAGAATCCTATTTTCAATATACTGGGGATAGCTTGAAGGATTATTTCGAGGAGTTAAAAACCCTCTCTCCAGACCTTATATTTACCCATTATCGTAACGATGCTCATCAAGATCATCGTCTTATATCCGATTTAACCTGGAACACTTTCAGAGATAATTTCATCTTAGAGTACGAAATACCAAAGTACGATGGAGATCTCGGAGTCCCCAACCTGTTCGTGCATTTAGATGAGTCAATTGTTCAAAATAAAATTAATTACATCCTTGATATTTTCAAGACCCAAAAGGAAAAGAAATGGTTCACCGAGGATACATTCAGATCAATTTTAAGGATTCGGGGGGTAGAATCGAATTCTCCAAGCAGATACGCAGAAGCATTCCATTGCCGTAAAATAGTATTACAATGACCAAAATATGATGCATAGTAAATAAATTCTTTAGGGAACAACTATGAAAAATGAAAAAACTGGGTTAATACTTTCAATACTTATCTGCCTATTCTCCATAATCTCAACAACCATTTTTAATGGTTATGATGATTCTCGCTTACAAATAGTATTATTAGGGATGATTTCAATTGTATCATTTTTTATATATAAATTAAATAGTAATGAATATCCATATATCCTATACTTCTTATCATTAGCTTTGCTATTTCATACAAGTTTGGTCACTTCATATATTTGGGGATGGGATATTAATAAAGAGTATAACATAGCAAACAATGTTTTAGTTAATAATTTTTGTAAATACTTTTCAAAAAATTTGTTTTTATAGACGCCGCGAAAATAGCTGTTAAGTCCGGCA
>CAZIAF010000072.1:0-9852 GCA_964537625.1 uncultured Candidatus Bathyarchaeia archaeon | reverse complement strand
GAACCCTGGAGCAGATGAGATCCTCGGATTAAAGTGTTACCCATCTGTACTTGATGTGCCAAATAACGTCGATCTATCTGTGATTACTATCCCATCCGCGTCAGTCCTACAGGTGGCTGAAGAATGCGGAAAGAAGGGTGTCAAGGCTCTAGTTGTGATATCCGCAGGGTTCAAGGAGACCGGATATGAAGGTGCAGTCCTAGAGCAACAACTTATTGAGATAGGTAAACGATACGGGATGCGGATCCAGGGGCCTAACTGTCTTGGATTAATAAACACCTTGACACCTTTGAACCTGAGTTTTGCGGCTGAGATGCCGCGACGAGGAAAGATAGGATTCATCTCCCAGAGCGGGGCGCTTGGGACTGCTGTACTTGACTGGGTCATAAAAGAGAATATGGGCTTTCATAGCTTCATCAGCCTAGGAAATAAGGCTGACCTCGACGAGATCGACTTTCTGGAAGCAATGAGTGAGGACGACGAGGTCTCGGTCATCCTCCTTTATCTCGAGTCGATTGAGAAGGGTAGAAAGTTCCTCGAAGCTTCCACACGAGTTGTCAAGAAAAAACCCGTTGTTGTCCTTAAGGGTGGGACATCATCAGCCGGCGCCAGGGCAGCGGGGAGCCATACGGGTGCGCTCGTCGGAAGCTTCCTAACTTATCAGACTGCCTTTAACAAGGCGGGGGTAATCCTAGCCAATGGCATCGAGGAACTCTTCAACTATGGGTTAGCCTTCACAGAGCAGCCCTTACCAAAAGATGAAGGGATAGCTATAATCACAAATGCTGGGGGACCTGGTATCCTAGCGACTGATCTTAGTGAGAGGCTTGACGTCAAAATCTCTTCGATCTCAAGCGAGGTTCAGAGTAGACTCCGTAGGAACCTTCCACCTGCATCAGCGACTGGTAACCCCATAGATGTCCTGGGTGACGCGAAGGCGGACCGATATGCATTCGCCCTCGAGGAGGTCGTAAAAGACGATGGCGTTAATGCTGTTATCGTCCTGCTTACCCCACAGGCTATGACGGAGAGCTTGGAGACTGCAAAGAACATAGTGAAGATGAAGCCCTCCCTAAACCAGAAGCCTATTCTAGCCGTCTTCATGGGAGGCAAGATGGTTGAGGAAGCTACACGTTACCTAATGAACAACAGCGTGCCCTGCTTCGATTTCCCTGAGAAGGCGATTCAGACGATATCTGCTATGTATCGATATGCGCGCTTTTTGAAGCTCCCCATCTTTTCTCTAAAGAAGTTCGATGATGTCGACTCGACCAGAGTGAAGAAAGTGATTAAGGCAGCTCGTTTGGATAGCAGAGTTGTGCTCCTCTCAACCGAAGCCGCGGATGTGGTAGAAGCCTATGGCATACCAGTTCCTTCGAATAAGTTGGCGATAAATGCAGACGAGGCGGTTGAGTACGCGGAGGAGCTCGGATACCCCGTTGTCCTAAGGATCGTCTCCCCCGATATTCTCCATAAAACAGACGTCGGCGGTGTGGCTTTGAACCTAAACTCGTCCATCGACGTGAGAACAACATTCGGCCAGATGATAACTAGCATCAACAAGTTCATGCCACGCGCGAGGATCTACGGTGTAATGGTCTACCACATGATCCCGAGAGGCCGCGAGATGATCATTGGCATGAGCCAAGATGTACAGTTCGGTCCCCTACTCATGTTCGGCCTAGGGGGGATATATGTTAATTTCCTGAAAGACGTCTCCTTCCGCCTAGCTCCCCTTACAGACCATGAGGCTGACGAGATGATGGAAGACACTAAAGCTTACACTCTATTGAAGGGGATCAGGGGCGAAGATCCTTCTGACATATCTGCACTTAAGGATATGATCCTAAAGGTTAGCCAATTGGTCAGTGACTTCCCAGAAATTGTGGAGATGGACATCAACCCTGTAATTGTCTACAAGGCTGGGGAAGGCGCCTATGCTCTCGACGTGAAGATCACTCTATCAAAATAACTTTAACCATGAAGTGATGTATTCATTTACATGGTATATACACTCTATATAGCTGGAACTAAGTTTAGTGGGAAGACTGCCCTTAGTCTTGGCATTTATAATTCATTTAATGAGATGGGCATGAGGGTTGGATACTTCAAACCCATTGGCCAAGGCTACAGGATGGTCGAAGGCAGATACATCGACCCTGACGTAGTAATGATGAAGGACGTTATAGGATTAAATGAATCTATCGAAGAGATTTGCCCAGTAGTCTTAGGGAGCCGTTATCTGGACCTCATATCGAAGGACTATGAGTCACTGAGAACTCGTATAATGGAATCCTATGAGAAAGTGAAAAAAGATAAGGACATACTCATCATCGAGGCGGCGCAGACCCCCGAGATGCTTTTTTGCTCCAATCTCGACGTAACATCTCTAGCCAAGGAGTTCGGAGCTAAGATTATATTCTCAGTCAAGGGAGATAATGATTCATCTGCAGATAAGGCACTGCTTTACAGTAATTACATGGTTAATAGGGGCGTCGATGTCATCGGGATAATCATCAACTTCGTACCATTCCAGCAGCTTGAACGGATGCGGGGTGTGGTCTCAGATGTCCTCTGTAAATGTAAGGTTAATGTCTTTGGTATCGTACCAGACCATAGAGAGTTAACACTCCCAACGGTTCAAGATGTCGTTAACTCACTCGAAGCCGAGGTCCTAGCTGGGAAGAGTGGCCTGGATAGGATAGTTGATAACTATCTAATAGGCGCCATGTCCCCCGAGGCAGCTATGAGCTGGCTGAGGCGTAGTGTGGATAGAGCCTTCATCACTGGTGGCGACAGAGCAGATCTAATCCTAATGGCGATTGAGACTAAGCCAAGTGCCATTATACTAACCGGTAATATCTACCCTTCAGCTCATGTAATATCGGCTGCAGAGTCAAAGGGAATCCCCCTCCTTCTTGTGGCTGATGACACGTTCACAACAGTAACAAAGCTTGAACCCCTAGACGGCAGAATAGTCTCTTTCCCGATGTCCACTCGTAAGATTCAGCTTACCCGTAAGATAATGAGCGAATACATCGATTGGAAAAACATCCTCGAGGGATACGTCGACTTCAAGAATAGGAGCAAATAACAAGGGTGAAAATGGTCTTTGAGCGACAAGAATACGAAAACCGTCGGAGGCTCAATGGAAGAAACAAAAGAGAGGCACCTGCGCTACCTGAGGGCTATGAACAACCCAATTAGAAGGACTATACTCAGGGAACTCAAAAGCGGGTCCATAACAATAGAGGAGCTTAAGACCAGAACGGACATCGATGAAAAATCACTCGGATGGCACCTGGATATCCTCGAGTGGGGGTATTGCGTAGAGAAACAAATGAAAAACGATCGTGCATATTACCTTCTGACTAAGGAAGGCTCGGTCGTAGACTATGTCGATAAGTAACAAATCATCGATGTGCGCGCGTTAATTCTATAAATAACATCGAAATAAGTAGAGACTGGTGTTCGATTTGCTGAGCCTGAATAAGCTTACAAAGAAATTGGTTGATAGGCTTCTAGACGACCCGGAGTACTACAATGTTTTGATTGAAAATTTGCCCTGTGGATCTACGATAATCGACACGGGTCTTGAAGCTAAAGGAGGATATGAAGCTGGTCTTATGACTACGCGGATAGCCATGGGTGGAGCGGGGGAGGTCAGTCTGAACTACTCTGATTATGATGGGCTTCAACTACCAACTATCGTGGTTTCGACGGATCATCCGGCATGGTCACTCTTTGGCGCTCAGCTCGCTGGATGGAAGATATCTGTAGAGGATTACACAGCAGACGGCTCAGGTCCAGCTAGGGCGCTGGCTCTCAAACCGAAAAAGGTTTTCCAGAAGATCGGGTATAAGGATGAATCCGACGTTGCGACGATTCTCCTTGAGAGTCATAGGAAACCCACGGACGCCGTCGGCAAGTTCATAGCGGAGTCTTGTGGCGTAAAGCCTGAAAACGTCTTCATGCTGCTTACCTCCACTACCTCGATGGCCGGGATGGTTCAGATCTCGGGCAGGATTGTGGAGACGGGGCTATTCAGGCTCGACGTTCTTGGCATCGACCTCAAGAAGGTACTGTATGGGGTCGGTTACGCCCCGATTATGCCTCCACATATAGATGGCGGGAAGGCTATGGGACGTGCTGAGGATGCCCTAACATACGGTGGCGTCACCAACTTCGTCGTCGATGAGGAGGAGTCAGTTCTGATGGATCTAGCGAAAAAAGCCCCATCGAGTAATTGTAAGGATTATGGTAGGACATCATATGAGATATACCGTGAAGTAAACTTCGACTTCACTAAAATCGATCCAGCACTCTTCGCCCCCGCAGCAGTCACATTAGTATGCGCAAAGACTGGCAGTGTCTTTTGTCATGGAATGATAAACAAAGATATCCTAAAAGTATCACTCAAAGATTAACCCCCTTTAATCCATTTTTTTTACACTAAATTTATTGAAAAATTATTATATGATGAATAATCTTATTACAATAAGCGTTCTGTTGGAGGCTGGCTCTTGGCGAACAAGATCGAGGTAATTATCATAACGGGTAGAACTCTTCAGCAGGGGATTGGGCTTGAGGTTGGTAAGGTCTCTGAAGAGTACTCAAAAAGCGTGAACTACGCAGAGGTTAGTCGAGACGACTCTAGAGCCCTTGGATTGACTGATGGCTCTCCCCTAGAGGTCACTACTGCAAACGGAAAAATAGTGCTTCACGGGCGGATATCCGAGACTCTCTCTCCCGGGTTAATCTTTGTACCATATGGTCCTTGGATAAACCAGGTGCTTGGGCCGGACACCTGCTCCACTGGCACACCTCAGCTGAAGGGGGTTCCGGCTAAGCTTGAACTCGTAGAGGGGAAACATGTACCTACCCTACTTGACCTGGTTAAGGCTATGAGGTGGACATGAAAATGGCGACCTATAGCGATGTTATCTGCCCCTTCTGTGGGTGCCTCTGCGACGACATTGAGATAACAGTAGAAAACAACAAGGTTGTAAACACAAAAAACTCATGTGCTATCTCACGTTCAAAGTTTATTAAGAACGATTGGGGAAGAATAGTTTCCCCTATTATAAATGGAGAACCTGTCTCTTATGAGAAAGCCATCGAAGAAGCAGTAAAGATTCTGTCCTCGGCTAGACGTCCTCTCGTCTACGGGCTCAGTAAAACCGATAACGAGGCGATCAGAGAAGCCATTCACCTCACGGAGCTTGTCGGGGGAGTGATCGATAGCACGACGACAGTATGCCACGGCGCAAGCATCATCGCCATGCAGAATACCGGGGTCGCAACTACAACCATGGGCGAGGTGAAGAACAGAGCCGAAATCATCATATTCTGGGGCTCCAACCCTGCCGAGGCTCATCCAAGGCATTTCCAAAGGTACTCGGTTACACCGAAGGGGAAGTACACTCCCAACGGTAGGAAGGGTAGGTTCATTGTAGTTGTCGATGTGCGTGAAACAAGATCATCGAAACTGGCTGACCAATTCATTCGGATTACCCCCAACAGTGACTTCGACGTATTACAAGTATTGAGGGCTTTGGTTAATGGCCAAAAGCTGTCGGTTAGCGAGGTTGGTGGCGTCCGAATCAACATACTTGAAGAATTGGCAGATCGGATGAAAGGAGCAAAGGTCGGGTGTATCTTCTATGGTTTAGGTCTCAATCAGAGCGAGAGCAGGCACATGAACGTCGACGCTATTTACAGCCTCGTTTCGGAGCTCAATCACCATACCAAATTCGCATGTAACCCGATGAGAGGTTGCTTCAATGTGACTGGTGCGAACATGGTTACGGCATGGCAGACCGGTTACCCATTCGCGGTCGATTTTAGTAGAGGGTATCCCCGATATAACCCCGGGGAGTACACAGCTGTAGACCTCTTGGCGAGGGGGGAGGTCGACGCTGCCCTCATAATGGGATCTGATCCGGCATCGACCTTCCCGTTCGAGGCCGCCCGCCACCTATCCAAGATCCCTGTAGTGACTTTGGAGCGGAAGGATACGCCCACAACCATGATTAGTAAGGTAGTGATACCCGTAGCGACATCGGGGATCGAGACTGATGGGACAGCCTATCGGATGGACTATGTTCCATTGAAGCTAAGAAAGGTTGTCGATCCACCCCAAGGCGTATTTTCGGATGCTGTGGTGCTTGGAGATATCATTGAGCGGATTAAAACGTTGGAGGCAGATTCGATATGAGGAGCCTTATCATCAAAGGAGGATATGTCTACGATCCCCTAAACGGGGTAAATGGCGAGAAGACAAACATCTACGTCTACGATGGGAAGGTAGTGGAGGAGATCAAGGAGAGGAATGCTAAGGTTATCGATGCATCCGGGATGGTAGTCATGCCGGGAGGCGTCGACATTCACAGCCACATAGCAGGCTCAAAGATAAACTCTGGCAGGATGCTGAGGCCGGAGGATCATAGGAAGGACGTTGTTAAAAAGACCAAGATTACTCGGTCAGGCGTAGGATACAGTTGCCCCTCGACATTCGTAACGGGCTATCGCTATGCTCAGATGGGTTACACGTCCGTTTTGGAGCCGGCTATGCCTCCAGTGAGTGCGCGTCATGTCCATGAGGAGATGTCCGACATCCCTATACTAGACAAGGCCGCGTACACCCTCTTCGGTAACAACTTATTCACCCTAAAATACGTTAAGGCCGGCGACATTGAAATGCTCAAGGCGTTCATCCTCTGGTTGCTAAGGGCTACTAAGGGTTACGCAGTTAAGATAGTCAACCCCGGAGGCGTCGAGAACTGGAAATGGGGCAAGAACGTCGGTGGGTTAGATGACCTTGTCTACAACTACGAGGTCACGCCGAGGCAGATAATTACTAGCCTAGCCCAAGCTAATGAGGAACTGGGACTGCCTCACACGATCCATCTCCACTGCAATAACCTGGGGGTCCCAGGTAACTACGAGACGACGATCGAAACGATGGAGACCCTCAAGGGCATAAAGCCGAAGCCAGGGAGGAAGACGACGGTCCACATTACGCACTGCCAGTTCAACGCCCTGGACGGCGACGCCTGGGCTAATGTTAGATCAGGCGCCTCGAAGATAGCCAAGTATGTGAACGGACATGAGCACGTTTCTATCGATATTGGCCAAGTGATTTTCACGGATACCACTACTATGACGGGTGATGGTCCAGCACAGTTTAGGCTCTGGAACCTGACTGGGAATAAGTGGGTGAACAAAGATGTGGAGATGGAGGCAGGCGCGGGCATAGTCCCATACACCTACAAGAAAGAGAATCTCGCAAACTCGATCCAATGGGCGATAGGTCTTGAGCTCGCCCTCCAGATATACGATCCTTGGCGCGTCTACTTAACTACTGATCACCCGAACGGTGGGCCATTCACCTTCTACCCTAAGGTCATCTCTTGGTTGATGAGTAGGGTGTCCAGAAACGAGACTATGCTTGAGATCAACAAATCATGCATGAAGCGAACTACACTAATCGACGATTATCGGGAGTATACATTCAACGAGATCGCTATCATGACAAGAGCCGCTACAGCGAAGGCTGTTGACCTAAAAAATAAAGGCCACCTTGCCCCAGGGACAGATGGGGATATCTCAGTATACGACATTGATCCGTTGAAGTGGGCGCCCTCTAAGTATAGGGAGCTCGAGAAGGCCTTCATGCTGACTAAGTATACGATTAAGGGAGGAGACATAGTCGTGAAGGATGGAGAAATCCTTTCTACTCCCCAAGGATCCACATATTGGATAAATTCGGCTGCACGCAATGAAGATGAACTGGTTAAAGACCTGGAAGCCGATTTCAGAGACTATTACTCGATCAACTTAAGAAACTACCCGGTCGAGGAGACCTATCTTCCTAGGAGTTATCCCCTAAAACTGGAGGCTGTATAGATGAGCTTCAACTTCAACGGTGTAGAAATCGAGGACACATTCGCCGAGGGGTTCTCTATGTGGGGCAGCAGGATCATAGTAACAGCCATCAACAGGAAATGGGCGAACATTGCAGCCCAGAACATGACGGGTTTCGCAACCAGTGTGATCGCCTGTGACTGCGAGACCGGAGTAGAGCGAGAGGTATCACCAGAAAGCACGCCAGACCGGAGACCAGGCACCGCTATCATGGTCTTCGGCTTCTCTAAGAAAAAGCTCTCCGAGTCTATGCTTAGTCGGATCGGCCAGTGCATTCTAACCTGCCCCACCACGGCCATCTTCAACGGTATCCCTAAGGTCGAGTCCGACGAAATGCTCGACGTCGGTAAAAGCCTCAGGTTCTTCGGTGACGGCTACCAGGTCAAGATGAGGATGAACGACGGCCTTGGAGAACGCGTCCGATTCTGGAGGATCCCCGTCATGGAGGGAGAGTTCCTCACAGAGGAATTGTACGGCGCCAAGAAGGCAGTTGCGGGAGGTAACTTCCTGATAATGGGGGAGGAGGAAAGATCCACCTTAGAGGCAGCAGAAAGGGCAGTGGAAGCGATCCACACTATTCCTAGGATAATCACGCCTTTCCCAGGAGGCCTCTGCAGGAGCGGGAGTAAGGTCGGCTCGAAATACGCTTTCCTAAAAGCCTCAACCAACACACCGTTCTGCCCGACGATAAAGCACACCTTCAAGGGATCGAAGACACCAGAGATGGTGAACTCCATCATCGAAATAGTTCTAAACGGACTTGATGAGCCATCCGTGAGGAGAGCAATGGGAGTTGGGATAAAAGCCGCAGTGGAAGTAGGGGGCATAAAGAAGATAACTGCGGTGAACTTCGGTGGAAAGTTAGGTAAATTTAAGATCGGCCTAAAAGAGTCTTTGGAGACGACATGACTTGAAAATTCTAAAAATAAAATATGCAGGAGTGACATCGATACCTATCGAGGCCGAGAACATTACACCGGATCTAGTCGTCGGTAAACAGCTATCGGAGATCGAAAGACTCTCAGTCTATACGGGGAATAAACGGCACAACTTGGCCGAGCTCTTCGAGATCAGAGGCGATGTCGCCGATGAAGTAGGCAACCAAACAATAGTTGTAGAAGGAGAAACGAGTCTTGTCAAGTATATAGGATCATCGATGTCAGCCGGTAAAATCATCATCGAAGGGAACGCCGGAATGCATTTAGGATCACGAATGTCCGGGGGAGAGATCCAGGTTAAGGGGTCCGTAGATGACTGGGCTGGAGCCGAGATGAGTGGCGGCTACATTAGGGTAAATGAAAACGCAGGTAACCGGCTAGGCTCCGGATATAGAGGCAGCCCCGAAGGGATGGCCGGAGGGGTGATTGTTGTTGACGGTAATGTCGGGCAGGAGTGTGGAGCCTTCCTGCGCCGAGGAATGATCGTTATCCGAGGAGCCGTTGCACCCTTTGCAGGAGTCCATATGAACGGGGGCCAGATCTTCGCCTTCGGCCATGTATCGAAGAGGCTGGGCGCGAGTGCAAGGGGGAACGGAGGGTTCATAGCGTGCCTTGGTAGCGTCGAGCAGGTGTTACCCACGTATATTTACGATTCGACATACAGACCCACCTTCATTAGGGTGTATCTACAACAGCTGTCAGAGAACCTGGGAGTGAAGGAAGCAGCAAAGTTCACTGATTCACCGTTAGAACGATACTCAGGGGACCTCGCCTGCGGGGGAAACAACGAAATCTTCATAGTGCCTAACTGAGTGATTATGCATTTGAAAGTCGGAATAGTGGCCTCCGATAGGGACGAATGGCACGTCCAGAGACTCCTCGAGAGCCTGAAAAACAGAGGCGCCGAAGCTTATGTCTTCCCCCCCACTCGCCTACTCTCGAGGATAAATAGCTCCCCCCGGATATCCGTAAAAGGCTACGCTATCGA
>CAZIAF010000071.1:0-10055 GCA_964537625.1 uncultured Candidatus Bathyarchaeia archaeon | reverse complement strand
TGGCAGTTATTATCGCCTTCTTCCTGATGAGGGAGGGGGCGGAGTCAATGGCACCACTTGATGACATTTCCCCCCTAAGCTTGAGTAGGAAGCTCGGAGTCCTGGGCTATATTTTATTAATGGGGTTAACGCTGGTGGTACTCTTCTAGTTTGAAGCTGTTACGAGGACAGTCGAGCAACCATAAGGTATAACAATGGTTCTTCTGCTCCTCCTTCCATCGGTGGCCTTATTATAAGCATCGTTCGCGGTCCTGGCAACAGTTATGCCGAGTGGCTCCACCATATACCGTGGAAGGCTGGACACTAAGTAGAGTTGACACTTAGTCGTGGTCGCCTTGAGGATCTGGAGGGCTTCGGCACCTAGAGCGTACCGCCGCTCCAGCTCTGACTGCTGCTCAATGTGAGCGAGATTCGTGAAACTCTCGGCTCCAAGCCCCTCTGGACATTCGGCTAGGAGGATCACGGCTCCTCCTTTCTTGACTAGCCTTAATGCGCCTTTGAGTGCCCATGTTGCGGTATACAAATCATAGTCGTTTTTAGCGCCGCCCGCACTTACAACTACTATATCAGCGCCCACCTCAGCATTTACCTGATAACTGGAGCCTAGACTGTATATTGCCTGCCCCCAAGTCTCCTCGAGGGAGCCAGCATGTGCAGCTAGTAGCTTACCTTGCAGGTTTGTGACAAGTTGAATTGCGAAATCACATCCTGCCAGCTTAACCGCTTCGAAGGAGTCTTCCTTAACCTGATTTAACTCAATTACACCCGGTTTGACATCTCCCTTCAAGATGAGTTTTCGGTTCGCCTCAATAGTAGCTATGGAGGCAACACCGGGGAGAATAGATGTATGGGCTCCTTTAAAGCCTGTATAAGCATCTACAGCGACTTCACCGACAGCGATCTTAAGCGTAGCCTCAACGTAGGATCGGCTAAAGGCGAGGGGGGTCTTTTGTTTGGTCTCGCCGAGCTTAACGAGATCCATCGTTACTCGGGTATGTTCAAGCAGATTCACTCCCTTCAACTCCTCCGCTGCTTTCAGGGCTTTAATGAGTGGTATACTACTCCTATCTCTAATTCCATTCGCGATTACAATAGTTATCTTGTCCTTGGGAACTATTAGAGTCACGAGTTTTTCGACGAGGGGTGAAAGAGCGGCGACTGCGTTTATGGGAGAGGTTGTGCCTTCGATAGCGATGGCAGCTGTACAGTCGGCACTGATTAACTCCTCTAGCTTTAAACCGCGAGATTCTGCAAGGGCTTTGATAATGATGGTTTTAGGAGACTCTTGAGGAGCCTGATGAACGGGTTCAGCTATACTTAGGAGATCCCTCATGTCGATAGTTACGTAGACCTCTGTATTACCGTAGGGAAGCCAGCACTCAACCATATGTCTCTAGACTTGAATAGGGTTCAGGGGTCTTTTATCTTTCGGATAGAATACGGGTACAAGAAGAGAAAATAATTGTTTAATTGAATTTTTTATAGACTTTACCGTTGTCCAAAGAGTCTGGGATCAGTATCATAAAGTGAATGAAGTCGTTAACCTTCATTTTCCTCTAGGGGATGCTGAAAAACTCATTTTTTATATCTTGTCGAATGTGAAGTGGGAACCATTGAATAAGATATATATCTTTTGCCCTTGATTTCAGGTTTAATCTAGTTCTAATGAAGATATTTAGGTTTTAATTCTCTACACCTTCATGGTACTTCTTTACAACTACAATGAGGCTTTGACCCCCGATCTTCCTTTCTTCTACGATCCCCATATTAATGAGACGTCTAATCATCCTCCAAGCACTAGTTCGAGGTATATCGAAGCGATCCCTAATTTCGTTGGCGAAAGCTTCTCCGCCGTGCTCAGCGAGAAACCTAATTACCTCCTTGTCGTCTACTCGGAGGTCGGGGTTCTTTGAGAAGAGGTAGTCAAGGTTGATGGTCCGTTCCGGTTTATTTGAGGGGGCTGGAGTTATAGTGGGAGCCTTAACTCCTCGCTTCATAAAAAAGGTTATTGCCATTACTGCGACCACGATGAGGGCTACTAAAGTGTAGAGAAGATTGTTGTTTTTTACATCATTTTGGGATGCAACAGCAGTGTCATAAGCTTGATCGGCGGATGACTTGGCCATGGCATAGTTGCCAGAGGTGTAGTAGTTTTGGGCGGTCTTGAGAATGTTCTCAGCGTTGCCCAATCCTGTCAATCTGTCTTCAGCTTTAGCAGTCTGGATTGCGGTAGTGGCACGGTTAATAGCAGTGTCTGCTGATTGAGATTGGAGCTTTGTTTCGAGCCCAGCCATTTTTGCCTGGGTCGCATACTGCTCAGCTTTCAGATAGTCTCCGGAGTCGAATGCGGTCTTTGCCTGAGCCAGTAGATTATCAGCGGTTGGAGTGGAAACACCTATCCCCTTGATGGAGAGGAGCAGCGCCTCGATTTCCTGAATCACGGTTTGGGCGTGCTCCTTTGCTCCGATGGCGCTAAGAATATATGAGATGGATACAATACCGGCTGGGAATGTTATGTAAGAGCGCCCATTAATTGTTTGAACATCGATGGGTATCTGGTTGAGGCTAACTATTGTTGCCCCCAGAGGGAGGAGGACGTTAACGTTACTGAGAGCGGTTACATTGAAGGTCCAGAGTACGCCGACCTTTGTCGTCAGGTCCTGAGTCGTATAGGTTATTATGATGTTTGACGCACCAAGGGAATCGACGAGTATCGATGACCCACTCTGGGTGGCAACGAGGGGTAAGTCGTTCTGGTCTACTGCGAATAGGCTTGAATACTGAGTACCGAAGAGGGGAATGGTGACCTTGGCAAGTGTCGGGTCGATTGCGACACTGTACTCGACCACAACGAATCCGTCAATGTACAACGAAGCCATAAGATTCGTTGGCGAGTAGTCAGCGGATAGGACCATCTCAACTGGCAGGTTTGCATTGATCAGCAGGATCAATAATACCCACCAGGTAGCTTTCAAGAGAATCAACTGAAGTGTAATAACACAATCCTATTAAAATTATATTCGAATTTGGATATAGATTTAAAACAAGTTTTATCCAACCACTTAATACTCTCCTCAGGTGTACAAGGTTGCCAACAGAGAAGTCGATCATCTATTTTGAAAAGATCGGTGAGGAGAATACCGAAGTCATCTTAAAGGCAGCAAAGAAAAGAGCTGAGGAACTCGGCATTAGAGATGTAATAGTAGCCTCGACACGTGGTGTCGTCGGTTTTAAGGTGGCGGAGTTCTTTAGAGGGTTCAACGTCATCGTAGTGGCTCACAGCACGGGTTTTAGGGAATCGGGTAAAAACGAGATGACGGATGACATGCAGGCAAAGATCATTGCTGTTGGGGGTAAGATATTAATCACCGGTCACGCTTTTGCTGGTGTCAGTCGGGCAATAAATAGGAAGTTTAAAACGCTCGGACCCGCCGAGCTCGTTGCAAACGTCCTCCGATTGTTTGGGCAAGGTATGAAGGTCGTAGTCGAGTGCACTTATATGGCGGCGGATTCGGGGATGATTCCCATGGACAAGGATATAATCGCTATCGCTGGATCGGGTAGAGGTGCAGACACTGCCGTTGTCATCAAACCTGCGCATCTTAACGAGATGTTTGACTTATACGTTAAGGAGATCATAGCAAAGCCAACAACTCGTTAGCAGCCCATGCACACGGATTAGGTTGAATTAAGGTATTGGCTTAACTTTATGATACCAATTTCATTCAAGGGCACTAGTTTTTATCGATTTTCCATGCATCGCCCTCTCAGTATTCAAGGCGTCAGAGAGAGCTCAAAATAGTTTCAGGAAGTGCGGCTGTGGTGGTCTGAATATACTAGCGAAGTTTGGTGTCAAGGTATGCGGTGAGAACCGTGACAGCGAGGGATCACGAATCCTATGCGGGGACATAAAGAGATTAGTCCCTGCTTACAGAGGCGCGCACATTTATGGGAGAAGTTACATGGTGTTTAGTGCCATGGGGTCAGCCTCTGCATCGGCGTTTATGGAAAATTTGGGATCGAAATTAAAAATTACTAGAACCCAGTTGTTGGAGAGGACTGAGATCATTCCAGAGAAGATAAAACAGTTAAACTAGTTTCTTTGAGATTAAGTAAACTATGGTAGCAGCTACTAAACCTAATCCCCAGAAACCATAATAACCGAGATCATTGAAAGGATCGTATGAAGCCTTCAGAATTTGGGTTGAATCCGTTTTCGTTCCAGTATTATCGGATGTCGTTTTTGGGGCGTCCGATGTAGTATTGTTTTTAAGAAGGGGGGCTATAACACTGCCAAAGGTTCCCGAAGTATTTCCTCTACTAATCTCTGTTGAGGCTGGGGATTGAAGCTGCGAAGTGACTTCCGTTCGGGTTTGCGAAGCCAGCATGGTAATACCTCCAGGTACTACCGTTACAAGAGCCACCCCCAATATTACTGCGAGCATTGCGTATATGCTTGTCTTCATTGTGCTCAACTATAGTTTTACCTCTGAGTCTATTAATGCTAGAGTTTGAAACACTTGTTCTAACCTTAGAACAGACATCAACTTGGCATTTCTCTCCATATTTTAACTGTCTCATACCAGAAGATAGCGGCGGGGATGAGTCCCATGACAAGTGTGGTGATGTAATCTCGCGTTGGTGCAGGGGGGAACTGGATGAGAAAGGTAACCAGCATCGAGGTGACGAGCACGGCATAAAAAAGGAACTTTGGGAGCATTACTCCGCCTAAGCTTACGAAGCTACGGAGGACGCCGACCTTAACCTCTTTGATGAGTCGGTAGTCCCCAAATGCATTCTCGATGAGACCGAGGTCCTGAAGTTTTTGGAAGTGGTAGGCAGCTACGCTTGGACTACTGAAACCAAGGGCTCGTTGGACTTCTCGTACGCCAACGGTTTCTTTCCCCGCCTTGAGAATATGCATATAGACAAGGAGGGTTTTTCCTTTGAGCTCTGCCTCGATTGCGATGTCATCCATGGCAGCTTCATCTTTAAGGAAAATGTGAGAGGTTTAAACTCTGCGGCTATGCGAGGAGGTTTAGTATTGCGAGCGTCGCGTGGATGGCCTCCTCGGTGCGGACAGTCTCGGTTCCCTGCTCACTTATGGTATTCAGATTGAATCTGAAGCAGTCCTCCAGAGTTCTCTTCTCCCTCTTGAGAAGCTCCATTAGCCCTTGGCGGGGGCTGCCAAAGGCGACTATGGCATTCCTTGAACCTGAGAGTTTAGCCCTTAAATTTTCCTGCACATCAGTAATCAGAATACCTTCCTTACTGGTTGCTATGGTGAGCTCATAGAAGCCGCTTGACGCAATGTCACCGAGTGACTTTTTCGAAGTCTGGATCTCGTATCCCCAGTAAGTCTTAATCTCGTTTCGTTTTGCTAGCTCACAATGAGGCTCTGGCTTGGTTTGAATAACCTTAATGGTAACACGGCTACCACTAGATGGTGCTTTGCCAACTAGTCTTATCGGTTTTTCTACGCCTACGTCGACGACGTTGACACCATTCTGGTCTAGTACAACACCCTCTCGAAACTCTCCCATTGCAAGGTTCGTTAGCCTCGCCTCGAGCTGATGATGGGGAGTGCGGAGGGGCATGAGAGTACCGGCATATTGGAGCTCGGGACGAACTTTATAGAGATGCTTCCGGAGATATTGGGGCGTCTCGACGTAGCCAAGGATTAGTTTTATGAGGCTTGACTCGTCGGGTTGGTCGGGGTAGATTACTACCTCTTCTACGCGGAAGATAGCTGCGCTCCTTGCAATGCGGCCAATGACCTCGGTCTTGTCCCTGAGGTTCGCATACTCGGAGACTAGAGACGAGGGGATGGCTATGGAAAGTTTACACTTTCTCCTGTTTTGTGTCAACTACTTTTCCTCTCTTGAGTCTGGGCCAGGCCTTCCAGCCTGTCTTGACTAGGCGCTCCCGCTTATCAATATCTTGGAGCACCCAGGCCAATAATGTGTTAAAACTTCTTAGGTTTCTCGCTTGGTATGGGGTACCCAAGCCTAGACGGCTGAGATGCTTGATGTACTCCATTTCAGCAAGCTCCTGGGTAGCACCGATGATCCTGCTGGGCACGACATTGTATCCCTCTTTCGCTAAGATTCTCCTTACATCGGAGAGAATATAGCCAGTACAGACGTGTATTGGTTCGTTTTTATCTATACCTAGGGTCTTAGTGCCTTCTCTAACGACCCGAAGGATGTGGGGAAGATACGCCTTTTCCTTAAAGGCGGATCCTTGGAACGTATCGATGGGAATCTCGCTGACGAATTTTTCATTGGTGTCGATGCGTCTCATCACTATGACGGCTCCTCCCACGAGGTCTCCCCACCCAGAGTCGTCCACCTCAACGACCATTTGATCGTAATATTTATTCGTAGTAGGATTAAAAGGGGTGCCTCAAACCCATCTCAATAGCTTGAAGGACTCGATAATGCTCGGGTCCCTTCATTTAAAAACCAATGTAGGCACTAGTATAGTCACCGTTGTTAGGGTGTAAACTCGCTTTCGACCCTCAAGGTGCCTTAGAGACGCCACAGACCTTCTCAGCGATTGCAGAGTAAACTTCGATTGTTTTAAGGTACTCGTCAACCCTGACATGGTCCATTGAGGTGTGTGCGAAACACTCCTCTCCAGGACCAAATCCTATGACAGGGAGGCCGAGCCAACTGTAGAAGCGACCATCAGTAGCAAAAGTCCAGGTCTTGTTTTTCGGTACTTTTCCTAACGCTCCACAGATGGCTGTCTTTACTTCATCGACGACGCGGTAAGTCTCGGGATTAGTGTAAAATCCAGTGAAGCTGCGCTGGCCGCGGATAAGGGGAGTCGGGAGAACCACCGCTTTGAAATCCGGATCATTTTCGGATTGATCCTTTATGAGGTTCTGAAGATCGCGGTATAGATCTTCTGCAGGGTAGTTTGGGGAGTTCCGACAGTCGAGATAAAATCGGCATTCGTCTGGAACTACATTAAATACTCCTGGCTTGACCTCAATTACGGTCACAGCGAGGCTAGTTTTTCCGTAGAGAGGATCGGTGGGAAGTCTAGAGGCGAGTTCGTCTCTTATACGGATAATAAGGTCTGTTGCTTTGTAAAGAGCGTTAATCCCTCGTTCGGGAGCGCTGGCATGACAACTCCTTCCGCGGACAACGACACTCATTTTTATAGAACCCCTGTGACCGAGAGCGAAGCCCATATCCGTCGCCTCGCCTATTAAGACGACATCTGCGAGGAAATGGTCATTTTCGATAGTTGACATGGTACCAGCTCCCCCGATCTCCTCTTGAGCGACGGCAACGACTTTATAGTCACCCCTCAGCTGGATGTCTGCATCCTTAAAGTAAGCACCCGCCATAATCATTGCGGCGACAGCGGCTTTCATATCGCAAGCGGCACGTCCATAGACGACCTGCGTTGGAATCCCGAAAACTGAGCCATCCATCAGTTTACCAGAGTAGGGGTCAATCATATCACCTGGTGGCACGTGATCGATATGGCCGTTCATTAATAGGCTGCGTCCCCCGCCAGAACCTTTTAGAACTCCCATAGCATCCCCGAGAGTATCCACTTTAAAAGAGTCGAAGCCAGCGACCCGCATTGCCTCAGCCACCTTCTCGCCACACATTTTTTCGTGGCCACTGGGGCTTGGTATCCTAATGAACTCCTGCAGAAGCTGTATCGCCTCGTTCTTGTGCTCTTCGACCCAATTGGATACGGAACCAACCAAATTATCCACCAGATGAGAAGTGAGGATTGCGGTTAAAAGAGGTTCGAGGCTACTTGTTGAGGTACTCGGGATCTTCCTCGACTTCGATCGCGTTTGTTGGACACGCTGGAACACAACTCATGCAGCATATGCACTCCTTCATGTTCGCGACTTCTACTCTATTCTCTAAGTCCTCGTAGACCCCCCAGGGACACAAGCTCACGCAGGTCTTGCAGTAGACACATTTATCGTAGTCAATAGAAACCTGGTGCATAACTTCCGCCTCCCTTCGGAGAAGGGTGAGGAGAGATATAAAATCTCCACCGTCGAAGAGGCGAGGCTGAGCTATCTAACCCGATGATTTCAAACTTATCTCAACTTTACCCAGCATCTAAGCTAATTCAGGTCACTTTTTCTATCAAAGACTTTGAAAACGCTACTACAAAGGAGGGAGACTAGACACATATACTAAGCAGGCATAAGCGGTTAAATCCCAGAAGAGAATAGAACAAACCAACATGGAGGCAATAATGTGAATAGAGCCCACCCGTACCTACCAAATAGTGTTCCCGAGATTAAGGAGAAGATGATGAAGGAGATCGGAGTAAGGTCAATAGACGACCTTTTCATCAACATCCCAGAAAACCTCAGATTCAAAGGCGAACTTCAGGTTCCCGGACCTTACACGGAACTGGACGTAAAAAAACTCGTCTCAGAGACCCTGGAGAAAAATACATCCTTAAAATGCCCGCCTTTTCTTGGTGGAGGCGTTTGGCCACACTATGTTCCAAGCGTGGTCGATGAGGTTGCCCATCGAGCTGAGTTCCTTACTAGTTATACCCCCTACCAGCCGGAGATCAGTCAAGGTATCCTTCAGAGCATCTTTGAGTACCAGAGCCTAATTTGTGAGCTAGTTGAGATGGCCGTCGCTAATGCTTCGATGTACGACTGGTCAAGCGCCTTGGGTGAGGCTGCGCTTCTTACCAATAGGCTAAACCACAGAAATACGGTCCTAGTTCCCCATCACATCAGTCCATCGCGACTCTCAGTTCTTATGACATACACGGGTCCAGTTGGTATGCACGTCGAGAAGGTTGACTACGACGAAAAAACTGGCATGATGAATCTTGAGGACCTTAAATCCAAGGTTGACGATAAAACTGCCGCGGTCTATGTAGAGAATCCCAGCTATCTCGGCTTCGCAGAGGAGAACGTTCAGGCGATCGGAGAGATCGCCCATGATAAGAAGGCGATTTTCGTTTCTGGCGTCGACCCTATAAGTCTCGGTGTTCTCAAGGCACCTGGCAGCTATGGCGCGGACGTGGTCGTCGGAGAGGGGCAGCCTCTCGGTAACCACATGAGCTATGGCGGGCCACTCCTCGGCATCTTCGCTTGCAACCACGATAATGCTATCATCCGCCAGATGCCAGGACGAATCATTGGTGTTACGGAGACCCTCGCCGACAAACGAAGGGCATACGTTATGACCCTCCAGACCCGTGAACAACACATTCGACGCGAGAAGGCAACCAGCAACATATGCAGCAACGAGGCACTTTGCTGCGTCGCCGGCGCCGTCTACCTCAGTCTTCTAGGATCCAAAGGACTCAGAGACCTCGCTGAGACCTGCACAAGTCGGGCTCAATACGCCCTCAGGAGGATAAACGAACTACCAGGCATTAAATCACCCATATTCAACGGTTATCACTTCAAGGAATTCACCGTTCAGTTCAAGAAGAAAAAGATCGAAGAGGTCAACAAGAGCCTGCTGGCCCACGGTTATCAGGGGGGAAAATCTATCAAGTCAGAGTTCCCGGAGCTCGGCGAATCCGCTCTTTACTGCGTAACAGAGATGCACACTAAGAAAGATATAGATGGATTAGTTGCAGCTCTCAGGGAGGCGACACGGTGATGACTGTCCGCAAGTTCAGACAGGCAGACTGGGAGGAGCCACTAGTCTTCGAGCTTAGCCACGAAGGCAGATATGGTTTCCATCCACCTGAGCCGGAAGAAGAAATTCGAGAAGAAATTAATGTCTCCAATTTAGTCCCGTATTCCATAAAGCGGGAGAACCCCGTAGGCCTTCCCGAGATTAGTGAGATGGAGGTTCTCCGACATTACATCCACCTCAGCCAGATGAACTATGGAGTCAACAGCGGTCTCATCTACCCCCTTGGCAGTTGCACAATGAAATACAACCCTATAATCAATGAGGTCCTAGCCAGCAATCCAAAGATCACTGAGATACACCCAGATCAGGATCCCTCAACCGTGCAAGGAGTTCTGGAGTTCCTCTATAAACTCAAGCAGGGAATTCTAGCTATCACGGGTATGGATGATGCCA
>CAZIAF010000070.1:0-10072 GCA_964537625.1 uncultured Candidatus Bathyarchaeia archaeon | reverse complement strand
CTAAAATCGACTGGAGCTGGAAGAGCTTTGGAGATTATCTTGACTTGCTTGAATTATCTAAACCAGCGGTGAATATTGGCTCACTGGTGGGTCATGGAAATCTCAGACTTCTCGCCATGGGGATGGAAAATCGGAAGCCTACAAGCGCTGAGCTGGAGGAGATGAAGACGTTCCTAGCTGAGTCAATGGATCAGGGTGGTCTTGGATTAAGCACTGGTCTAATCTATTCTCCATGCGCCTACTCCGACACTAAAGAGCTTATTGAGCTTTGCAAAATCGCAGCGAAACGTGGAGGCATATTCGTCGTCCACATGAGAAATGAAGGTGATAGGCTCCTTGAATCCATTCATGAGGTCGTTTCCGTTGGTAAGGGTTCTGGCATACCGGTTCACATCAGCCACTTCAAGACAAATGGCAGATCCAACTGGGGACGCGCCTCCCTCGCGCTCGCTACTGTTGAAGAGGCTAGGCTTCAAGGCGTAGATGTCACCTTTGATCAATACCCATACACTGCTGGAAGCACTTTTCTCGGAAGTCTCTTACCACCCTGGGCTCACGAAGGTGGAGTTGACAATCTTCTTACCCGCCTAAAAGATGGTGAGACGAGGAAAAAACTCGTCTCCTACCTCAATAAAGAAGGAGATGAAGGTAGTAAAAATGAATGGGATCGAATATTACTTACAAATGTTAAGACAGATGGCAATAAGCGCTTCGAGGGTAAGTATATCTCAGAGATATCCGAGAAGCTTCAAAAATCGCCAGCAGAAACCGTCCTAGATATTGTTCTTGAGGAAGAGAACGCTGCAACTATGGCCAACTTCACTATGCATGAGGATGACGTACGAACTTTTATGAGAAGCTTCCTCCAGATGGTTTGCACCGACGGAATAGTCCTCGGCAAACCACATCCACGAGCTTACGGTAGCTTCCCACGGGTCGTTGGACGATACGTTAGGGAAGAAGTACTAAGATTGGAGGAAGCGGTTCGTAAGATGACTGGTTACCCAGCCCAAAGGTTTGGTCTTTACGAAAGGGGAATCCTGCGTCCAGGTATGGCTGCGGATATAACAATCTTTGACGCTGAGAAGATCGAGGATACAGCTACCTTCGAGAACCCAATACAATACCCTAGAGGAATTGAATACGTTATCGTTAACGGCAAAGTGACCGTGGAGAAAGGAAGACACACAGGAATGAGAGCTGGAAAAATACTGAAGCGTAGAGCCTGAGCCAGAACAAAATAGAATTTAATCAGGTTCACCCGGTTCATTATAAGCATCTAGTGTATGAAAATGTAGGGATGACTGAAGTTCCAGGCGAATATGTTCCTCATATTAATTTTTACATATTTATCTATTAAATGGTATAGAAATTAGGGAGTAACTGGAATTACACTCATTTTCAAGAAGGTTTAAATCAGCTATACTTAATCTCAGCCAGAAGAGGCTTATTGTGATGGGGCTCGCAATCAAAGTAGACAACCTTCGGAAGAGCTTCGGACACATCGAAGCCCTGAAGGGTACGAGCTTCGTGGTAGAAGAGAGCGAGATCTTTGGTTTAATAGGACCTAACGGCGCGGGTAAGACGACGACTCTAAGGATTCTTGGCACTTTAATCAGCCCAACTTCGGGGGTCGCCGAGATCTTTGGACACGACGTCGGAAAAGAAGCGGAGATCATAAGGGAGATCCTGAGTTACCTTCCAGAAGATGCAGGTGCATATCAGTACCTTAGCGGAGAAGAGTATCTCCAGTTCATGGCTGGATTTTATGCTCATGGAAAGGAGCAATCAGAGGATATGGTAAATGCTGGGAGGAAGATAAGTGGGCTCGAAGAACGTCTAAAGGATAGGGTAAACGGCTACAG
Source organism: uncultured Candidatus Bathyarchaeia archaeon (assembly GCA_964537625.1). Classification (GTDB taxonomy): domain Archaea; phylum Thermoproteota; class Bathyarchaeia; order TCS64; family TCS64; genus UBA8941. The sequence continues at coordinate 8,207 of CAZIAF010000070.1, read as the reverse complement.
TAAAGGTATGAAACGGAGACTCCTTATAGCTAGAGCATTAATGATGAAGCCTAAACTCGCAATTCTCGATGAACCTACCTCTGGGCTCGATGTCATCCAGGCTTATCATGTTCGGGGTATGATCAAAGAATATGCCGACAAGATGGGGGTGACTGTCTTAGTTTCAAGCCATAACATGTTAGAGGTTGAATATCTCTGCCACAGGGTTGCCCTCATCAACGAGGGCATTATCGTCGCTGAGGGAACACCTGATGAACTGAAGTCTCGTTATAATGCAGTTAACCTCGAACAAGCATTCATGGAGGCCACCCAGCTTGGGTAGCTTCACTAGTATAGTCTACAAGGAGATTAAGGAACTCATCAGGGATCCAAAGATTCTCTTTGGTGTCGTTCTATTGCCACTTCTACTGTATCCACTTATGGGACAAGGGATACAGATCAGCCAGCAAGCTGTAGAAACCTCCATCAGGGGAGCTAAATTTTCGATCTACTCCGATGATATAGGGCAGATAGCAGGAATTTTAACCCAATACATCACGACGAATAACACTGCCACAACCATTAATGCGTCAAATCTTCAGGATGCCCTTGTCAAATTCAAAGACTCTGACTCAATAGCCATGATTTACATCCCACCAAATTACTCGCAGAATATAACTGATGGATTGAAAGGAAGGGTCAAAATTTTTGGTAATCTCAAGAACCTAAATATCGCTGAAGCATCGAGCACAGAGGTTGCGGGTAGTCTCATTAATTTATATAATTATTATTACTCCCTTGCGATGATCAAGCAATTACTGGTAGCATCTGGAGAGATCGGAAACCCTACAGCAATTCGAGACCCAATCTACTTGAGTTATGCATCTATCATAAAAGGAAATGTCATAGAGGTCGCGCCCAGTCAGATAACCAACCTGATCATGAGCCAGAATATCATGCTCCCGATAATGGTAATGATGATGGTTATTTTCGCTATACAGATGGCCGCAACCAGTATAGCCCTCGAGAAGGAACAAAAAACATTGGAGACGTTGATGACGCTGCCAGTCGGGCGACTCACTATATTGGGGGGAAAACTAACTGGCTCCGTCGTTATCGCCGTTGCAGGTTCCATCAGTTATATGATTGGTTTTAGCTACTACACAAACTCTGCATTTAGTTTTGCTCCGCAAATGACAAGCGTGAACCTGACAGGGTCGGGGATCGGAATTCAACCGGTAGGTTATGCGCTCCTTGGGATCGTAATGTTCGTGACTCTAGTCTCTGCTCTAGCACTCGCAATCAGCTTGGCGGTTTTTACAGACAGTGTCAGAAGCGCCCAGAGTCTTACTGGGGTCCTCATTGTCCCATTGATAATACCCGCGATGATCCTAATGTTCAGTGATATTGAGATGCTCCCCCCCACGGTCCAATGGATTATGCTCGCTATACCCTACACTCATACGATGCTTGCGACGAAGGCGGCATTTCTTGGTAACTATTGGATAGTCATCCGAAGTATAGCCTACATAAGCGTCTTCACATTGGTAGTTCTCTGGATAGCAGCGAAGATATTCTCAACCGAGAGAATAATTACTGCACGATTCACGAACCTTAGTTTTAGGAAGAAGAAAAATCAGGTTTCTTAAGCTTATAATACCTCACATGTACGGCCTTCTACCACGCGAAAATCTCGTTAACGAGGTTAGAAGATATATGGCTACGCATCCAGATTCACTGAGGATTGCACGCGCTATGTTGGTGTTAATTTTTCGATTCCCAGCAATCACAATCTGTTTTCCCAACGTTTGAGACCAAGTAGCCCACATGAGAGCAATATAGAAACTCGTCAATACGATAGCGCGACCTGAGTAGACGATTCAGGATCTCCTTGTTTTCTTGGGAGAGGGAGAACCGAGTCTCCGGATCAATATCCTTTGACCATTTACACCCCGAACACCTCACCAACAAACTATAGATTCCCTCATTCACCTAATTTGAATCCAGTAAATAATAACAGTTTTAATCAGTGTATCTTATTTTCTTGGCTGACAGCTAAGCTAGTCTAAGTCGATCTCCCTAGACCACTTGCGCCTCTTATATGATACCTTCAACACATCCCCAAGATTTGTCTTTGAGTACACAGGTGAAAAAAGATTCGGGGTAAAGGTTAAGTCGATCATTCACCATGGTTCTGGGATTTACTTGGGCAAGTTCAAGGGTATAGTCTTCGACCTCGATGGAACTCTCGTTCACTCCGATGTAAATTTCACCAAAATGAAAGAGAATATGATTAAGGTTCTGGAGGAGCATGGAACACCCAAGAGTGTTCTCACGCCAAAAATGACGACCGTTGTTATAATGGAACACGCCGAAAAGTATTGGACTGAGCATGGAAAAACTGAGTCAGAACGAAAGTGGTTGAGAGAGGAGATGACGAGACTTATGGATTCGGGGGAGATGGAGGCCATTGAAACATTGAAGCCAATCTCTGGAGTAATAGAAGCGATCCGACGTTTAAAGAAGAAGGGTTACTTGCTTGGAATTCTCACAAGAAGCCATCATGCCTACGCTGTTGAGGCTCTTAAAAAAATGGAAATGCTCGACTATTTCGAGGCGGTATTAGGGAGGGAGGAGACACCTCAGCCTAAACCCTATGCAGAAGCGATGATCTACTCAGCTAAATCCCTCGGGCTACAGCTTGATGAGGTCTTTCTAGTAGGAGATCACCACATCGATTCGACATGCGCAGTGAACGCTGGGTGCCACTTTATTGGTGTAGCCACCGGTTCGAGAGGGGAGCTGTCTTGGGAGATAAACAGACCCAAAGTCATACTGCCAAGCGTTGCAGACCTCCCGGATTATCTTGAGGAGAACGACCAGTAGACGAAGTGGAAGGTTTTTTAACTGGTTCTGGTTGCTATTAAATTCAATTCGGAGCAACTCATGTTCGCTCCGTAGAGGTGTTGGTTATGGTTAACAAAGAAGAGTATGCTAAGAAACTTCAGCAAGCGACGAGCGTCCTAAATATGATAGCCGATGATAATACTACGCCCCGAAATATCCGTAGAGCGGCGAAGCAAGCCTCTGACATGCTTTTAGATCAAAGTTCAAGCATAGGTGCGCGGGCAGCTAACGCAATATCTCTACTTGAAGACATAAGTCAAGACCCAAATATGCCTATGTACAGTAGAACAAGAATTTGGAACGCGATCAGTGTTCTCGAAGGCATTAGGGATTAGAGATATCTTCAGTTATATGAACTTAGGTAAAAACAGTTTTTTTATGAAACCATTCTTTTTTTACGTTTCATATAAGAGCGATTTTTCTAACAACAAAAGCACCCGTTGTTTTTTATGGTCTGGAGTTATTTATCTCTGCGTTGGTAGATTTGAAGAACAAGGTTCTACTAGTCGGGGAATCGTGGTTAAGCGTCACTACCCACTACAAAGGATTTGATCACTTCGTTTCCGGTGGTTACGATACTGGGATATTATGGTTCCGTAAAGCAATGGAAGGGTGGGTAGACTGGATTCATATGCCGAGCCACGAGGCACAAGCCTCATTTCCATTAGAGAAAGAAGGGCTCGATGAGTACAAGGTGATAATAATTAGCGATGTAGGCGCTGACACGTTTCTTCTCCATCCGAAGACTTGGATCAATGGGGAGAGAACACCGAATAGACTCAAACTCATAGAGGAGTATGTGAGGGAAGGAGGGGGGCTTATTATGGCTGGGGGGTACCTAAGCTTCCAAGGGATTAACGGGGTCGCCAGATACCATGGTTCCCCCGTTGAAGATGTTCTTCCTGTTGAGATTCAACCGTTCGATGATCGTGTCGAGTGTCCCGAAGGGGTTCAACCTATATTGCGGGAGAAAAGGCATCCCATAACAGAGGGTTTGCCGCATATTTGGCCTTATCTTCTCGGGTATAATAAGTTGAAGGCGAAGAAGGATGCGAAGGTCCTAGCTGAGGTAGGGACTGACCCGCTCCTCATCGTTGGGGAATATGGTAATGGAAAGGCTGTGGCATGGGCTAGTGATATAGGCCCCCACTGGTGCCCAAGACCATTCGCGGAATGGGATGGCTATAGGGATCTCTGGAGAAGAATGATCACCTGGGCAGCAGGTGAGTAGGAGTCAAATATGGGTCCGATAGACACGCACGCCCATCTCTCCGACCTAACGGATCCCCAATCAACAGTAAAGAGATCTAAGAAAATGGGACTATCCGGGATCATCGCGGTGAGCACCACGGTCCCCACTTTCGAGGACGTAAAAAGAGTCACACAAGCCAACCCAGGATATGTTCACATGGCTCTTGGGGTACACCCCACCGAGTTCTTCGACCAAGACCTCGCAGTCGCTTTGAAAAACATCAGAGAAAACGCAGACTCCTGCGTAGCAATTGGAGAGATCGGGCTAGATTATTGGAATAAACGAATCCGTAAAGATCAAGCGTTAAAAAATAAACAAATCGAGTTCTATGTGGGGCAAATAAAACTTGCTAGAGAACTGGGTCTACCGATCTCGATCCACAGCAGAGGAGCATGGAGCGACTGCTTAAGATATGCTTTAGAGAATGGCTCCGTTAAAGGCGTATTCCACTGGTATAGTGGACCTCTAGATGTTCTAAAGAAGGTTTTAGACAATGGTTTCTATGTTTCCTGTACTCCAGCCCTTGAGTCGAGCTCCGAGTTGAGAGCAGCAATGAGTGAGGCACCTATCGAGAGGATACTCGTGGAAACAGATTCACCAGTCTGGATCAGAAGCCAGAATCGACCATCAGAACCATGTGACGTTTTATTGACTGTCAAACACCTCGCTGAAATCAAGAAAATAACGGAGGAAGAGGTAGCCGAAATAACAACGAGGAATGCCAAAGACCTATTCAAGCTCTGAATCTCGATTAGCCGTGGATAAATTGGGTTATCGCATATGCTAGTCTCTACCTTTTTAGTTGCGCGCGAACGTTTTTCATGTTTCAAGCGCTTGTCTTCATGTTAACCAATATCCAACTGGAATGGCGAGAGACGAATGAGTGCACAAATCAATTTGGTTCCATAGTCTTATCCTGTATAACAAAATATTAAGCTAGATGTCAAATGCGCGCACGTGTACTGAATCTAGGGCCTGTGTGCACGTATACAACTGTAGAGGTTTTTAGCTCTACTCTTGTTTTAAAAAATCTTAGTTTCTAGTCTGTCTATGCTTCGGGAAACAGTCTTTGCAGTACACCGAACGACCTGGTGTGGGCTTGAACGGCACTTCGCAGACCTTACCACAGTCCGAACACGTTATCTTCGTCGCCTCACGGGGACGTTCTATTGGTTCACTACCAGGCTTTCTTTTATCAAAATATACTACCATTTTTACATTTCACCGTATATAGGTTACCTATGAGGCTCCCTGCATACCGTAGTATGCGGGTGATGCTAGGGGTTAAACCTATGTAATTTGCAGAAGAGTGCGTTTAGTCTCAATATCCTTGTCCTCACTTCCACCTCATAATCGAAAAATCTTGCCACAAAGATACTTTGGCATAAGCCTCATTTAAGCGGTAGTTACAACTTGGTGTATGCAACACGTCTACTTCGAGGTGAAGGGAGACCCCGTGCCTAAGGCCCGCGCCAGGACAGTCCGGAAGGGCGGAAGAACGTGGAGCTTCACTCCGAAGAAGGCCGCAGCCTGGGAGAAGACTGTGAAGGAGGAGGCTGTGAAGCACTTCGATAAGCCTCTCACAGGACCGATACAGGTGTCGATGATATTCCACATGGATCGCCCGAAGTCAAGGCGGAAGGACATATGGGTTCCAACGACACCAGACCTCGACAACCTTGAAAAAGCGATATTAGATGCCCTCAATGGAGTGGCCTATGAGGATGATAGATACGTTGTAGCTAAGAATGCGCAAAAAAGATATATCCGCCGCGAAGAGCCAAGAGTCTGCATCAGAGTAACCAGCCTGAGTAAGCAGATAAGCATCGATGGTTTCGCTGAGCCAGAAGAGTAGGGACCCGATAAGGTTTTACAGCGCGTCTAAACATGTGTAGCAGAGCCGGGGTAGCCAAGCGGACCACGGCGCCAGTCTTGAAAACTGGTGCTCCTTGCGAGCCCATGGGTTCGAATCCCATCCCCGGCGCCATATCCACTTCAATGATCATAATTAGTTTAATTTTTTTAATATTTTTATATAATAACGATAAAAAAATTGAAGTATAAATTCCAGATAAGCACCCGTTTTTTTAAAGAAGGTTAATTATAAATCGGGATATAGATTCTTTTTTCTTGATAACCTCTGGTACACAGAAATTGTAAAGCTACCCTAACTATTCTTTAAACTATACATGTGCGCGATTCACTTTTCAAGACTCAAATCATCAAGTTTTAAGGGAGTTTTCCAACGCTCGGAAACCCTTACTTGTCGATATTAATGAAACGATGAAACCTATCAAGATCATCTCAAAATATGCTTTCACAAGGATCTGCAAGGTGATCGCGAAGACAACAGCTTGCGGAAGACCGAGGAAGATTGGAGCAAGGTAAAGGAAAATGAAAGCTGTAAAGACTGCTTCAGGAGTGTAAGAGACAACTGTGGCAACAATCGTTTCAATCTTCTCTCTCTTCAGGCGCTGAAAAAGGTAGCCTGCTGCAATACCAGTCATAGCTTTTCCAAGAGGTAAACCGATCCCTGTTAATAGATTACCTTTGGAAAACCCGAACTCGAAGGCAGCGACAGAGCCGCCAACAAGTCCTGTGAGTCCCCCAATGACTGCCCCCCCGAGTAGCGCGGCTATAAAGGTTGCAATGTGAGAGAAGTCGAAAGCAAGGGAAACGGAGACAGGCCCAAGTGGGATAGAGGGAACCAGTGGTGCGAGTTGCATCGAGAGGAATGAGAGAACGTTACCAAGAGCAGCCATTAAGGCTACAAAAGCGATTCCTTTCGAGCTGGAGACCTTTAACATAATGAGAGACACATAATATACTAACCAGCATTAATGTTGCTACATAGAAAAGAGTAGATTAGACGCTTCGAGCCTTTTCAATCAACCTTTGAAGAGCCTGAACCGCCTTCTTAGAATCGCTTTTCTTGACGAGCAGATGATCCTTGAGATACGTCGAGATCGCATAAACTGCTACACCCTCTTCAGCGAGTACCTTGGTGATTACAGCCATGAAGCCTATTATTGAAAGATCTAAGACGATGTCGAATGTAAGGAGTCGATATGGTCCTCCTTCCTTAAAACTTCGGAAGCAGTTTTTAATTCCAGCCCATTCTCTTTCTCTTAAAACTATGGAAACTTCGTCGGGAGTATATGTGATCGAAGAGAAAGGCATGAGGTCAATAAGAAGCGTCCTTGCGTTTTTCTCTTCGCGTGGGTCGATATACACAATGACGTAGTCGTCTTTATGTTCAATGATTCTGGTCTCGGCAAGGATTTTTCGAATTTCATCAGGAACCTCTAACAACCCTATTCGAGCTCCTGAACACTTTTTCCATGAGCGTTCAGTTCGACGATCTTCCCACTAAGCTTTGGAGATTTGCTCTTCAGGCTTTTTAAAAAGCTCTTTGGCTTAGCGGGAGATACCATTATGATCTTTCGTCCCGTCAGAAGGAGTACGATGTTAGCCTCTGAGTTGGTGTAATCCATGAAGCTGAATCCGGTCTTACGAAGCTTCTCAGAGCTCTCCTTTGCATATTTCTCAGCCTCTTCCGATATGTCACCAGGTTCCCTAATGTAGACCTCAGCGCGGGCTATATTTTTGTAAGGGATCAGAAGACTTCGACGTAGAAACCTTTTGATTCTAAAACCGGTTTTTTCCATCATGTAACTACTAGTGTAGACCGGCGTCCACCATGGAAGTACAACCCCGACAAGGATCGTTGAGACAATCATGGCAGCGCTGTTAAAGAGCTCAAATGAGTTAGTACTTGAGCCAAGCATAAGATAGTTAGCAGCCGCATAGACACTGATTGCGAACATAGGAAGGTTGATTAATGGAATTATTATTCCGAGGATTTTTCTCTTCCTAATTAAAGGCAGCGCTTCTATGGGTTCATTCTGCTCCGCCAAGGGTGATCTAGACTCTATACGGTATTCAGTTTAAAAACGATGCAGAAAGCTCAAGTATTTTATGGGCTCTCCGATTCTTAAAAGAGGGAATATATGGAAGAGCAAGAGCACAAACCCATCACCGTTCTGAGACTCGGCCACAGACCTTCCAG
>CAZIAF010000069.1:0-10180 GCA_964537625.1 uncultured Candidatus Bathyarchaeia archaeon | reverse complement strand
TACAAGAAGGATTTTAGGGAATCCGATTTCAACATCTTCGAGAGTTGGCTGCGTGACTACGTGTCTAATTGGGCGCTCACCGATAGCATAGCGCCACATGTCTTCGGGGAGCTGGTTGAGAAATTTCACAGTTTGACGGAGCGTGTCTTCGAGTGGACGACCTCGGATAATCGATGGATGCGTAGGGCTTCGGCTGTGACATATGTTATCCACGCTAGGCATGGTAAGTTTCATGAAGCTGTCTTCAGAACTGCTGACGCTCTTCTAGGCGATGATGACGATATGGTGAGGAAGGGTGTGGGCTGGATGCTGAAGTGTGCGAGTCAAGCTGATGAGTCTGCAGTCGTTTCGTATCTCATGAAGAACAGAGAGAGAACTTCACGACTTGTGCTACGATATGCGACTGAGAAAGTCAGTCCCAAGAACAGAGAACTAGTCCTTGCACACAAGTGAATTCCTATTCGAAAAGAAGGTAAAACCTACTGTGTTTGACTGTAATATTTTCCTGACTTCTTTGAGATCTCCACCTTCACACTCCTCTATACTATTCAATCATGAGTTCCGTTTAAATCCCTAACAGCTGTGAAACCTTGATTCACCAGCAAGGTGTAAGAAGATAATGGGCAGAACCACGCCGGCCATGCGGATGAGCTTCGAGGATCTCCTTTCGAGGATGAGAACTGAGTACAAGGCTGCCCTTCTCAGCAGAGGCAGGAGGGATGCCTTCGACCACATCGTCGAGGCCTGGTCGGCGGAGCTTGGAGCCATCAGTTATGCAGAGTCCTTCACATTAATGGACCTCCTATTATTGACGGGTGTTATAGAGGATCGACGAGTCACCGATGAGTTGAGCCACCGATTATCGGATCTCGAGAGACGCGTGGATGAGTTAAGCCACTTACCGAGCGTCCGCGTACGCGAGCTTTAAAAGAGGCAACACCCGAAGAGCAAAGAGCTCCATACGAATCAACAACATTAACTGAAAATAAGATTATCGCGTGCGCATTTACCCCTCTTTAAAGAAGAGTAAATAGTGGTTGACCACAGTGCTTTGAAACGAAGCAGTCGCATAAGAGTAAAGAACCCACCCATTGCTCTCCCACTCCTCGATTTTTCTCCCAACATCATTGTGGTGGCCGAGTTGAACACACTCCCACCTCCGCATGTTCGCCTTTTCACCCTTTTCCCCTTTTTCCTTAGCCTTCCTTTGCTTCAGGTATACATATGCGCCTGCGGTGCCTCCCGCTGAACCCATCCTAATTTTTCACCCCATCAGATTTATGTGAATTTGTCGATATAGGTTTATCTAAAAAGGGAACCATATACGAATATAGACTAAATATTCCCAACAAGCGCGCACCTCATATAAATCAGAAATTTTGGTTAACCAATTCCACGTTTAATTAGTCAAATTTGTGCTGTTCTAATTATTAGAACTATTGTACTAAAACGTGGGATTATACCAGTCACCCAACTACTGATATAGCGGTGAGATAGTGTGAGAAACATCACTGTGCTTACAGCGATTATCCTTGCGGCGTTAATGGTGCCCACAGGCATCTACGCCTTTCAGAACCCGAGAACGGGGATCAATTTGACTAACTCTGAGGAGGTGGCGCTCTCCTACATCAAGGATGGCCCTACCTTCAGCTTCGATGGTATAACCTCGACTCTTAAGGTCACAAAGTTTGTCATTCTTGAGAGTTACCCTCTCAAAAATGTGGTGACTATTGAGTTTCAGAGTCTTCACAGCGGTTATGGTGACCGGGCAAATGATGTCTTGCTTCAAGTAATAACGCCTCACACGGCTGTCGTGACAGTTGTGGAGGGCAAGGTTGTCAACGCCGTCTTAGATGGTGAGTGGAACGAGGTTGAACAGAGGCCGATAAACAACGATGACGCGAAGCCGGTCATCGAAGACATAGCCTTCAACTGGCTCGTCAACGCACCGACATTCAAGTTCGACGGGGTTGAGGGCTCCGCGAAGGTCACGGGCTCCTTCTTAGCGATGACCTTCGCCGCACCGAGCTTCTGGGGCATCACGATCGAGTTCGATTCTCTGCATGCCGGCTACGGTGACAGGAGCGGCCAGATCTTGGCGCAGGTAATCACGCACCACGTCGTGATGGTACACGTGACCGATGGCGCTGTGAAATTCGCAGAGATCGATGGTACCTGGGATGAGGTCAATCAGAGATCAATCAAACCACTGTACACAATTGAGGGGGCTGAGGCTACTGCCCTGGAGTGGCTCTATGGTTGTACAACCTTCAGATTCGACGGGATACCTGAGACGGTGAAGGTTCAGAAGATCATCACCCTCAGAATGCCCAACGCCTGGGTCGTATACATTGACTTCACCTGCAATTATCCTGGCTACGGTGACAGGACAGGGCACTTGATGCTCGGTCACTCTCAGGAACACACAATCAAGATATCTCTACTTGCTGGGCAGGTGACGCAAGCCGTCATAGATGAGGTTTGGGACGAGATGAATCAGGTTATGCTTGACTCGACGCCGGGAGAGAAGCTGGTTAACATCGAGGAGGGTAGAGACATCGCGTTCAACTTCGTGGTAGGTAAGTTCGGTCTTAAGGATAGCCTTCCGACTGTGTGGATGGTGGAGGACCTCACCCCACAGGGGGTCCTCGGGGTTCAGGTGACTCGATACACATTTGGCGGGTGGAGTGTGACCATTAAGAACGCTGTGGTCTGGAAACCAACCTACAGTGTATCGATTGAGAAGGGCTCCGAAGTCTCGTGGAACGGTGAAATAGATCAGAGTGGAAACGTGATAGAGGCCGAGGGGTCTGAGCCAAGCGTCCCCGAATTCATCTATACACCAGAAATTGCACGCAAGATGTGCATAGAGTACCTCATGACCACCCGCCCCGAGGTTAAGGCTCAGCCTCCTAAGGAGTGGGAGACAACCAACCTGGTGCCCGAGGGGATCGTTGGACTTACGAAGGTGCAGTACATCGGTGGTGGATGGACGGTCACCGTAACTGCGCCGGTCGTCTGGAAGCCCACATACACCGTTTCAATCAGCTACAGTGGTCCAGAAAGTACTTTCACCTGGAGCGGCGTCCTCCCCCATGGTGGACCAGTCGAGGAAACGGTGTTCAAGTAACCTCCTGATTATTTTACCTAATCTCCACGCTTTTTTTTTATACTATTATGATGGTTAGTCCTCAGCGTAGATCATGACCTTGTCAGAGCCATTTGAAAATCTTTGATTACTTCTTCGGCCAAGAGTTGTAGACCAGTAAACCCTCTTCTTCGAGAACACCCTCAGTGATCTCGGCCTCGGTTCCAAGTTGTCTGTAGACATCGCTACACTTTATGTATCTATTTTTACCAGGAATCTTCTTCGCGAAGGCTTCGTAGGTCACGCTGTATATGATCCTCCTTATTCCCGCGCTCCACATCGCCGCGGTACACATCAGACAAGGAGCGGTGCTAGCGTACAGCGTGGAGTTTTTTATCAAGTCAGGAGGATAGGTTCTCTGGCTGGCCACCACCAGGTTTAGCTCCGCGTGGTGTGTCGGGTCTTTATCACTGTTGACGGTGTTCTTTGCTTTCATCAGGATCTTGTCATCGAGTGCTAGTAACGCGCCGAAAGGGTGGTCACCTTTTTCGCCTGCTTCAATGGCTAGCTGGTGGCAGATCCTGATGAATTCCTCATGCTGGGTCATATGCGGATCATATAGGGAATGATCAGATAAGTCTACGTGCACTTGCTGCTCATAACGATGCATGATCTATTCTTGAAATGGTGATCCGATATTCTCTTCGGTTTTACTTCAGACCTTCTCACATCTTTTCATCATGAAGTAATTTGCGTAGCTCAGGGGATCATAGATGCTCTGTAGTACTCGCGACGCTTAAATACTGAAATAGAGACCCACCACCCAGATTTGTCATGATAGTCGGAGTCCCAAGTGAGGTTAAGTCAGGAGAGAACCGGGTTGCTCTAACACCCCAAGCTGTCGAGGCTTTGAAAGAAGGTGGGCATCGCATCGTAATCGAGCGGGATGCTGGAAACGCCAGCGGCTTCCCGAACGAGGAGTACCAGCGGGCTGGAGCTGAGATAGTTGAGAGCCATGAGGCTGTATTCGAATCCGATCTCATCGTCAAGGTGAAGGAGATCCTTCCAAGGGAATTCGGAGTTCTTCGTGAGGGTAAGATCATTATGGCGTACCTTCACTTCACCGAGGGCCTCCTCGGCTCTAAACGGCCCCTAGCTGAGGCGTTGATGAAGGCGAACGTCATAGCTTTCTCCTATGACACAGTCCAATCGAATGGATCAACTCCGCTCCTCGCTCCAATGAGCGAGATAGCCGGCCACAACGGTGTCATAATGGGCGCCTATCACCTTCAGACACACCTTGGAGGAGAGGGTGTCATGGTAGGGAGAATGGCGGGGTGCAGACCCGCAGAGGTCATCATAATAGGCGGTGGATCTGTTGGCACAGGTGCGGCTAAGGCAGCGGTCGGGCTTGGGGCAAATGTCACCGTCCTCGATGTCAACGTTCGCCGCCTCAACGAGCTGAATGAAATCTTCGCCAACAAAGTCACAACTCTCATCTCTAACAGACACAACGTCGAGGAGAGTGTCAGGAAGGCTGACCTTGTGGTCAACGGCGTCTTCTTCAACCCACTCAGGACGAGAAAGAGGATCGTGACAAAGGAGATGGTGAGCCAAATGAAGCCGGGTTCAGTCATAGTTGACATAGGCTGCGACCCCGACGGTCCCATCGAGACCTGCCAGGAGACACACCACGACCACCCTACATTCACATGCAACGGCGTCATCCACTACTGCGTCCCCAATGTACCTGGAGCCGTTCCCAGAACTGCCTCCATAGCCATCTCAAACGCCATCCTGCCCTACGTGAGGGAGGTAGCCGACAAGGGATGGGTGAAGGCAGTAAAGGAGAACATGGTTCTCAGGACGGGTTTAAATATCGCCTACGGAAGCTTCGTCCACAGGGAAGCGGCATCCTGCCAGAAGATGGAGTACCATGATCTCGAGGAACTACCAAAATAGTTGGCCTTGTCGCGCGCGTGTTGAGAAGATGACTTCTCTCGCGACCACATGATCGCTGAATCTAACTCAGTATAGTCGGTGCTCAAGCAGTTAGGGGTTTTCGCACACGCAAGCCCTGTAGACGACTTCACCATCGAGGATCGTCATCCAGGCACCTCTCCGTTTAATCTCCACCTTCATCCTCTCCACGGCCTCCGAATCGGTATTACTCAACTTAAACCAATCACCTGTGATATCCCCCTCGAAGATCGCGATATCCGCCAGCTTCCCACGTTCAATGGATCCTTTTATGGCCTCCTCACGTGTCACGTAGGCTCCCTCGAGTGTGAAGCAGCGAATGGCCTCCTCGACAGTTATTCTACTCCCACGTTGGGGATGGTTGACTGCGGACCAGATTCCGTAAAGCGGGTGGAATGGCATCCCATCCGAGCCGAAGGACATATGAAAACCGAGGTCTAGGAGACGCCTGTAAGGATTTCCCCTCGCCATCCTCTCCTTCCCTACCCTACTATCATACATTCCACCAGGCCAGCCCCATTCCCCAACGAAGTTGGGCTGCATCGAAGCGATGATGTCGAGTCTTCTAGCCCTCTCGATGTCAGCGTCTATCGGGTACTCGAAGTGTTCAATCCTGTATCTGTGACCGGGGCGGGGCTCCACCTTGAGCACCTCCTCTATTCTATCGATGGCTTCGGTGCAGGCGCGGTCGCCAATCGCGTGAATCGCTACCTGACCTCTTTTAGAGTGCTGCTCCGAGATAACTCTCTTATTTCTCTCCTGGTCGCCAACATACACGCCGCGCGTCGCAGGGTTGTTAGCGTATGGCTCGTACAGGAGAGCAGTCTGAGCGCCAGCTGACCCATCGATGCCTATCTTCAATGTGCCGAGAGTTAGCCACTGATCACCTGACCACTTCCGGGGGTACCATGTCATAACGTGGCACCGGATGTGGAGGTCATCCTCCCTCCGAGCATCAATATAGGGTTTAGTTGAGAGTTGGGGTGCAGATTCGTCGGGTCGGCTGCAGTCGGTGACGCCTGTGCAGCCGAGGCTGTGAGACAGGGCTGCGGCGTCCCTGAGTCCCTGCCGGAGCTCCTCATGAGTGGGTGGTGGGATATGTGGTGTGACGAGGCCCCTTGCGTCTCTGAGTACGCCCGTTGGCTCACCCTGCTCATCTTTGTCCACGACGCCGCCAGGAGGGTTGGGTGTATCCCGGGTTATTCCACACGCCTTCAGAGCGCTCGTGTTAAGCGTTATCATATGACCACAGATGCGCGTGAGGGCGACCGGGTTATCCGGAGACACCGGGTCGAGGTCGTGCCTCGTTGGGTATCTCTCCTCCTTCAGGTTCTGGTCATCCCATTGACGACCCTGAACCCACTGGTACTTGGTTAAGCCCCTCGATGAGATATAGTCTCTGAGCCCTTCGACGATGTCTCCTATTGATCTCGCGTCGCTGAGCTGGAGGTGGGTGAGGGAGTAGCCCATTCCGAGGAAGTGGGTGTGGGAGTCGATGAGGCCGGGCATAACGGTCTTCCCGGTCGCGTCTATGATCTCCGCCCCATCGGGGATTTTGATCTCATTTCTGCTTCCGACAGCTGTTATCATGTTGCCTTCAACGATAACGGTCATGTCTCTGAGGGCGGGTCTACCTGTACCGTCTATCAGGCACCCGCAAAGAATAGTTTTCGTTCTGATTGTTTGTCGCCGTTTCTCCTTATCATGCACAAGTGTTCTTAATGCTTTGTACCATTTTTTTTAGTCGCTCTCGATGTGTGAAAAAGGCCCGCATACTTCGCGAATTATCTCAGAGGCTACGCGTGCATACTCGGGTAAAAATGTAGACCTTAAGGATTTGTCACTGTTTATCCGCTTCCTTTCTCCTAAGCTGATAGGCGAATGGTAAGGCGAGAGTGTACACTATTGCTGAGGCAACGAAGGGGACTAGTGATCCTGGCGCAAAGTAGAGGGCTCCCGCTAGGATTGGACCCATAGTGAAGCCAAGCCGCGAACCCGTCATGTTAAGTCCGAAACCTGCCCCGTGGAGACTCCTAGGCAGAATATCTGTTAGCATGGCGAGGATCGGTGGCCAAGTCAAGCTCCAGAGTGCGAATGCTAAGGAGTAACCGACGAAGAGTGCTACCCAGTCCCCGAATAGTACTAGGGAGCCTAACGCGAGGGGGGTTAGAACCGTACAGAGTAGGATTAAGTGCCTCCGATTATACCTGTCAGCAAGCACACCGCCTCCAAGCTGAGTTAATATCATTAGGAAGTTTGATCCCGTGAAGAATGCACCTATTAGGGAGTAACTCAAATGGTAGCGGTCCTGAAGATATAGTGGTAAAATCAAGTTGAGCCCAGCCATGCTTGTTGTGATGAGCACCTGGTAGGCGAACAGCGTCAGCATTGTTGGTCGATAGTCCCCGCTGAAAATAGAGAGCCTATCCGTTGTTTCGGGTGTATTGGGATCTACCTTCTTTTTTGCCTCAACTATTTTTAGAGCGGGTACTAGTGCGATCAGGCTTATGGCGCCGGCTATTGTGAAGACACTACTCCAACCGAGACGTTCTACCAAGTAGCCGCCCGCCATTGGGCCAACTATGCCAGTTATGGGCCATGCAAGGTTCATGACTCCGAAGAGTCTAGCCCTATTTCCGGGCTCCGTGTTCTCCGCTATGATCGCCATCCTAGTAGGCATGAAGAAGCACATTGAGATATTGAGCATCATATTCAGGGGTATGATCAGCATCCAGTTTCTAGTGTAGGCCATGAGGAGTACTGAGACCCCGGACATCGCTGCACTTATGATTAGAAAGACTCTTTTACCGAACCTGCCAACGAGCATCCCCGCGGGGAGCATTAGGATTGTTGATGCCAGGTTTCCGATGCTTATGACGAGAGCGTTCTCTAGCTCGCTGGCTCCGGTTTCCTTTAGGTATAGTGGGAAGAGGGGTTGGACCAATTGGCCTGTAAGGCCTATTGTTAGGTTTATGGCGAATAGTGTGAGGAGAGCTTGGTTTAGGAGTTTCAATGGTATTGGGTCTATGAGTTGTTGTTGCTGTTATTATAGCTGTCACCCCAACCGATAATAGTAAAGCTCTTAAACTTTACAAGGGAAGTGTGTATGATGCTAAATTGTTGTCCACAGCTTACATGACCCCTAGACAACTGGAGATCTGGGATCTCAACAGAAGGGGCAAGTCGAGAGCAGAAATTGGACGACGATTTGAGTTCACCAGACAGGCAGTCTACGACGCCCTCAAAGTATCCAATGAGAAGGTTGAAAACGCCTTGCGTCATGCTGCAGAAGCAGGATCTGTGGAGATTCTGAAAGTCGATGCGAAGAACGGGATCCTGTTAGGCTTGACCCCCGTTGACTCATCCAAGGTAATCATCACATTCTCGGTAAAGCATGGAGTCCAGACATGGCACTTCGAGGAGCCCAACTGTGGTAGCTGCAAGTGGGTGAAGCGATGCACCGAGAGACTGCTAGATGAGGCTGAGGAAAGGAACATAGCTCTGAGTATTGAAAATAAGAAGATGCCGCCCTCGAAGCTCGCCCAAGTCATCTTCGCGAAGCTTCTACCGGAGCTGGATCAACCATGAACCCCAGAGTCACCTTCAGAGCCATACTCGGGTGGTGCCCAGGGTTCGAATCCGCTTCAAAGTTCCTGCCAGATAAGGAAGTCTCGAACAGGCGCATAGCTCTCTCCATCGCCGTACTTATCCTTGCGGCAATGTCAACTTACGCAGTAACAGAGGCACTTCTGGTGGCAGTTGGTTTCCCATCGAAGGTGAATCTGGAAAATCAGTACAATAACCCCGTAATCCACGTAAAAGATGGACGCACCTACCTGGTGGTTAGACAGGATTCAACGAGCAGAATCGAATACAGCCTCGGAAAACCACCTGTTCGCAACTTAAGCCTATACTTCTCCGAACTCCTCCCCAACGGAACCCTCCGAGACACTATAACCATCGCGGAGTTGAATGATTTGGGTGGAGGGATACATGATTTCCTGTACTCGAAAATGGGGAAGTGGGTGCTCGTCTACAGCCTTTGGGGAATCGATTCAGAGAGTCAGTCGCTGAAGTCAGTGACCTCGAGCGACGGTAAAACGTGGGGGACCCCAACCGAAGTCTATGTGGGAGAGATTGATGGCCCACAACCGACCCTAATCGAACGTGGGGATGATACGCTGTTCCTCGACTTTGCTATCTTCAATCGGACCGCTATTCCCAATTCGTGGAGCTGGCAGTACAGCATTAAAGGTGATAAGGCATGGTCAACAGCTATGAGATCCCCATACTCAACCAAATCGGACGTGCTCGGGGAGTTCCTATCCGAATCCGCGTTCATCGATGGAGACGGGGGTGTTGGAGTGATTTGGGATGAGGGGGATAAATACTCCAGGGATCTCGGGATCAAGTATTCGAAACTGGTTAACGGGAGCTGGTCGGAGCCTAAGCCCCTAACATCTGACTCGGTTCAGCTTTTTGGGCAGGAACCCCGGATATTGTACAGCAGTAATCATGGGGGTTATTTCCTGTTCGTGAAGGACGCTGTTCAGACAGGTCAACTAGGATGGCATCCTGTGGTTCATGTATTCTTCTCCTCCGATTGGACTCGATGGGAGCCACGAGGGTACTTCAAGGCATGGGACTACTCTATAACAGAGCTCACTAACGGCGACCTAGGCTTGGTCTATAGCTGGCGCGCGGAAGATAACGCTCCATACAATCTCTACTATGCCCGTAGTGTGGATGGTTCTAGTTGGAGCTCTCCGCAGCTGATCGAGTTCATACGGAGCGCAGAAATTTTGTCGATGGCGTCACGGAGTCAGAGGATATCCGCTTCGTATGTAATAACACTACTCGTCTCGATCGCGATTCTAGTTTCACTAACAAGATGGCAATTTAGGTGGCTCTCTTAGAAGTTTTACACGCGCTCTCATAAAATGACAATAAGACGATCTGTTAGGCTTATGGGCATCCATGCGGATGCGCGTGCGAAAATCGTAACGTTTCTATAATGGTTAGATAATCTCTCAATCAGTGGATATCTATGGTCTATTGTGCGAAGTGTGGTACCCAGAACCCTGATGATGCAACGACCTGCTCTAATTGTGG
>CAZIAF010000068.1:6159-10233 GCA_964537625.1 uncultured Candidatus Bathyarchaeia archaeon | reverse complement strand
ATTATTAGAGTATCTTCATTAATAAATAATAAAAATGTAAAATTTTATATTCGTGGAATAGGACCTGAATATAATAAAATAAAAAAATTAATAAACAAAAATAAAATATCAAACATTGAACTCGACAGCAAATTCATATCAAAACAACAACTTAAAGAATATCTTGAAAAAGCAGATGCCTTTATACTACCAATGAAAGAAAATTTATCAGCAGTTGAGGGATTATCAACAAAAATATTTGAATATCAATCTTTTGGAAGACCTATTATCTGTATATCCAAAGGAGATGCAGCAGAATATATTAAAAAAACTAGAAGTGGAATAGTGGTTAACCAAGACGATTATGAGGGTTGCATTAATGCTATTAATTATCTCTATAATAATCGTGAATCAGCTGATGAAATGGGGAAAAACGGCTACACTTATCTAAAGAACAATTTGACCTCGGAATTGATTGGGAATAAGTTATATTCCATTTTTTCCAGATATGTTAACTAGTTTTAAATTGAACCTAAGTATTAAACATATGAAATAAGTCAATGTCCAAAAAAAATCAAGATAAAGTAGTAATAATTAGGTCCAGTAACATTCTTATTGACTCTAGAGTTATTAAAATGTCTACAACTCTTAATAAGCAATATAATGTATTGATTTTGAGTTGGGATAGGGAAGCAACTAAATCAAATTGTCATTATCAAGACATCATGATTAAGTTTTTTTCTTTTAAGGCACCTTATGGAAACCCAAAGTTACTACTGTATTACCCTTTTTATTGGCTCTGGATTTTAATTCAATTAAGTAATTATAAACCAACAATTATTCATTCGTGTGATTTTGATACGGTAATACCTAGTTACCTTTATAAGTTATTATTTAAAACTCGATTAATATTTGATAGTTTTGATAGATATGCAATGGCTTTCATTCTACCGAAATATAAATTTTTATATAAAGTCGTCAATTTTATAGAAAACATATTTACGCGCCATACAGATGCTTTAATATCTGTAAATAAAGAACGACTATTAACTTTTGGTAATTATTCACCAAAGATTACGGAGATAATTATGAATTGTCCTCAAGATTATTATATTCCCTTTAAAAAAGGTAAAAAAGACATTACTAAAATTGTCCATGCGGGGGGTATTGGCAGAGAACGAGGGCTAATTTTATTAATGGAAGCAATTAAAAATATAGACAATATTGAATTAATTTTAGCCGGTAAACCACATGATGATGTTATGGATATACTAATTAATAATCAAAAAGTAAAATATGTTGGCATCTTACCTTATAAAGAGGCTATTCAACTTGAGAAAACTGCAGATATAATACCTATCTTTTATGATCCAACTCTTCCTATAACAAAATTAGCAAATCCTAATAAATTATTTGAAGCAATGATGCTTTCTATTCCTGTAATAACAAATGTTTGTGAAGAAATAATTAACGAAGAAAATTGTGGCTTATACGTAGCTTATGATAAGGACCAAATTAAAAAAGGTATACTTTATTTAATGAATAATTTCTCAATCTATGAGAAAATGGGAGAAAATGGAAGAAAAGCATATGTTAATAAATATAATTGGAAAATAATGGAAATAAAATTACTTAATTTTTATAATACGATATTAAAAGATTAAATGAAGGCAATACATTCAAAGCATGTTGGGGTTTAGTGTCAACTATTATAATTCCGTTATATATTATTTCATTCGATTTAATGCCAAGGAACCGTGTCTAGTTTGAAAATAGCGCTTGTACTCGGGACTCGCCCGGAGATCATAAAGATGTCCCCCATAATTAGGGTGCTCGATAATAGGAAGATTGAACATTTCCTACTTCACACGGGTCAACACTACGATTATGAGATGGATGGATCTTTTTTCGATGATCTTCACCTGCCAAGGGCCAAGTATAATTTAAGAGTTGGCTCTGGAAGTCATGCCGAACAATCTGCTAAGATTATGTTGGGTGTTGAGGAGATATTATCTCAGGAGAGGCCTGATATAACTTTGGTTCAGGGGGACACTAATACAGTTTGTTCTGGAGCCCTCGTAACTGCTAAACTCGGTTTGAAGCTTGGGCATGTGGAGGCTGGCCTTAGGAGCTTTGATAGAAGAATGCCTGAGGAGATAAATCGGGTTGTGGCGGATCATCTTTCAGATATTCTCTTTACCCCCACCGAGGTTTCAAGGAAAAACTTGCTAAATGAGGGTTTGAGCGATCATATAATATTTGTTACAGGTAACACGGTGGTTGACGCGGTGAAGGAGAATCTAGTTCTATCTTCTAAACGTGGAAATATATGTGACAAGTTAGGGGTAAATGAGGAGGGGTATTTCCTAGTCACTCTTCATCGTGCGGAGAACGTTGACAATCGGGATCGTTTAGCGACGCTTCTTAAAACTCTCACGGACATCCGTGAAAGATACTCAGTAGAAGTTGTTTTCCCTATTCACCCGCGCACAAAGAAAATGATTCGCGAGTTCGGATTTTCTTTATCAGAATTGAAAACCATTAATCCTGTTGGTTATCTGGACTTCTTACAATTAGAGAGTAAAGCCAGATTGATTCTAACCGACTCTGGAGGGGTTCAGGAGGAAGCATGTGTTATGAGGACACCGTGTGTAACCCTCAGAGAAAACACCGAGCGTCCCGAAACTATTAGCGTGGGTGCTAACATAATAGCAGGTGTCCAAGCATCTTCGATATCTAAAGGAGTGGATAAAATGATGAAGGTAAATCGATCATGGGAGAATCCCTACGGAGATGGGAATTCGGGGAGGAAGATTGTAGATATTCTCCTAGAAAGGTGTTGAGTCTGGACACATGCGGCGTTCTAGCGGGTGTGTATTTAAGATCAAATATTGGTTTTATTGTATATTGATTATTTTGTTGTAACATAATTTTCTTGATACCATTCGATTGTGTTCTTTAATCCAGTTAAAAAATCTGTTTTCGCTTTAAACCCGAACTCACATTCTGCTTTACTAACATCTAATAATCTTCTCGGTTGACCATCGGGTTTTTTTATATCCCATGTCATTTTACCCCTATAGTTTGCTAGTTCTGAGATTATATTTACTAATTCTTTAATCGATATTTCCATTCCTGAACCGATATTAATCGGATCAGGTTTGTTATATTTTTCTGTGGCTAGAATTATTGCCTCAGCCGCGTCCTCAACATAAAGGAACTCTCTAGTAGACTTTCCCGTGCCCCATACAACAATGTGATCTTGATTGTTTATTTTTGCATCGAATATCTTTTTTATTATAGCTGGAATTACGTGGGATGATTCAGGGTTGAAATTATCTCTTGGCCCATATAGATTAACGGGAAGAAGGTATATTGAATTAAATTCGTATTGTTGCCGATATGCTTGAGATTGAACGAGTATCATCTTTTTCGCAAGTCCGTAAGGGGCGTTAGTTTCTTCTGGATATCCCTCCCATAGATCTTTTTCATTGAATGGTACTTTAGTGTATTTTGGATATGCGCAGATGGTACCTAATGCTACAAATTTTTGTACACCTTTTAACCGGGCAGCTTCCATGAGTTGTATTCCCATTATTGCATTATCATAGAAGAGAGAACCTGGATTATTCATATTATAGCCGATTCCGCCAACTTTAGCAGCTAAATGAATTACTATGTCCGCTCCTTTTACTATTGATACACAGTTCTCCCATTTTCTCAGATCAGCAGTTTTACTCCTTGGGATAATAATATTCTCCTCATTGATGCCTTTTTTCAGTAACTTATCTACGACGAAAGACCCTAGAAACCCAGCCCCACCCGTCACCAAATATTTTACCGAATTGTCCATTTCTTTTAATCTACCTTCCACCATCTATTGGGATATCTTGACTCTAATATTGTATCGCCCTCACCAACTGGTTGTAGATTGAGGGCTCTGAGGTCTGCGTCTACCATGATTTTGACGAGATCTTTGAACTTGATTTTCGGATTCCAATTTAACGCATTTTTAGCCTTGAGGCTATCGGCGACTAGATTTTCAACTTCTGTAGGTCTGTTATATCTTTTATCGAATTTTACATACTTCTCATG
>CAZIAF010000068.1:1426-6149 GCA_964537625.1 uncultured Candidatus Bathyarchaeia archaeon | reverse complement strand
CTTCTCATGGTCCAGATCAACGTAATTAAAGGCCTCCTCGAGAAATTCCTGAACCGAGTGCGATTCGCCGGTTCCGATTACAAAGTCATCAGGTTTTTTTTGCTGTAGCATCTCCCACATGCATTCTACGTATTCGGGTGCGTATCCCCAGTCTCTCTTTGCATTCAGGTTCCCGAGGTAAATAGCGTCTTCCTTTTTCGCCACTATTGAAGCTATTCCCTTTGAGATTTTCCGTGTGACGAACGTTTCCCCTCTTCTTGGAGATTCATGATTAAATAATATCCCATTACTTGAGAACATCTTGTATCCTTCACGGTAATTTTTCACCATCCAATAGGAGTAGAGTTTAGCACATGCATAGGGGCTTCTTGGTCTGAATGGTGTTTCCTCATTTTGTGGTGGAGAGGAAGCACCATACATTTCGCTACTTGAAGCTTGATAGAATTTTACATGGTTTCCACTTCTTCTAATGTTTTCTAATAATCTTGCTACACTTAATCCAGTAATATTGCCTGTATATTCGGGTGTATCAAAACTAACTCTAACGTGGCTTTGAGCACCGAGATGATAGATCTCATCGGGTTTTATATTGTATAAAATGTTTGAGATTTGCTCTGAATCCGACAAATCCCCATAATGTAAGAACATTTTTACCCCAGATTTGTGTGGGTCAATATAAATATGGTCGATTCGTCGAGTGTTAAAAGTGGATGATCTTCTTATTATGCCATGAACTACGTAGCCTTTATTGAGAAGAAATTCTGCAAGATAAGAACCGTCCTGTCC
Source organism: uncultured Candidatus Bathyarchaeia archaeon (assembly GCA_964537625.1). Lineage (GTDB taxonomy): Archaea > Thermoproteota > Bathyarchaeia > TCS64 > TCS64 > UBA8941. The sequence continues at coordinate 5,363 of CAZIAF010000068.1, read as the reverse complement.
GGTTATGCCTGTAATCAGAGCTTTTTTTTCCACTCACAACACCCTTTTCAGGAATTATATCTCTCCACTATCGCGCACAATAAGAGGTTTGAGTATCTTAAATATAGTTTAAGGGATTTATGGTTTATGATAATTCCTAAAAACTTTTTCTGGGATCTCAGTGCAAAAATATAACTATGTGTAATAATGATGCTGTAAAATAATGTTTATTCCTGATAATTGAAATAGAATTAATTAAATATTATTTATGAGGGATCTAAATTTCCAAAACAAATTCTTTGTAGATTTCGAATAGTCTTAATGTGTGCTATAATAATATATTCAATATAAATGATTTTTTTGGTAGATATGATAAGCAATATACTTCGACCTAGTTGACTATATATAAATCTAATTCTGTTTAAAAATTTTTGAGGCATATTTTTATAAAAGAAATATATTGGATACGCTGTACGAATATAAGCGTCTATTTTTAAATCGCGTCGTGCATTCTTTGATGGATTGTGAGAACATAATGCATATGGTGTAATATAAAGGGAGTTAGGAAAAGCGTCCCTAACACGGAGGGACAGATCCACATCATCATATAGTGAGTAACTTTTGAGATTTTCATCCCATCGAATTTTATCAAGAACCGTATGTTTATAGCTACTATTTGTGCCACTCATCCATTCACAGAGACTAGTCCGCATTAAATTGTAGGGATAGGTTAAAGCTCCAGTGGATAAAACTAGTGCTTTCCCTTCTTCTTTATACATGAGGGCCTGAAACACTTTATTAATAGCGTTCCCTAATCCAAGAGATATTTTATTACTTCTCAGATATCCAGTAACTCCTTTTACATTAGTATCCTTTTAATAAACCTCAAAAATTTGATGTATATAATTTTTATCTAAGGTTACATCATCATCAACAAAAAGCACGATTTCTGAGCGCGCCATATCCATGCCTTTATTCCTTGCAGCAGATATCCCATTATTATCACCATAAATATGCACCAAATTTATTCCTAATTCTCTAAAACGAGCCTGAACTTTATCGCTCAGTAAATATGTTTCATCGTTTTTACTGTCATCAACCATTATTACCTCTTGAGGTTTGAAGGTTTGACTGAGAATATTGGTAAGAAGATTCTCAACTTCTGCCCTTCTATTACGTGTAGGAATAACAATAGATAAATTCAAAAAAAAACCTCAACAATCAAGTCGCGCGCCATTCAATTACTGGGTCAAGAGTTTAGTTGTTCTTCGAGCCAAGTTTCTTCACGGAAGTGCCGATATTGCTCCGCCCTTAGACTATCCGCTAGGCGTTCCGCGGGTAGCTCGACGTCGTCGTAGCTGATTACCTGGTCCTTCGCGATATCGCTGGTCAGCTTGCAGCCTTCCACAAGCCCTTCGGGTAGGTAACGCTTGGTGCTCATCTCCTCGGCGTTCGCAGCCTCTCCATAGGTCATGTACATCCCGATGTCGTCAAGCACCTCGCCAGCGTTGAGATCCCGCTTGGCGACGGCACAGACTTCTACCACCGGACCGCCAAGTGGCGGTGCGACCTCGTCGCCGAACAGCTCGACGCGGGCGATGGCGTTCGGCACCTCGAAGGTTGGAAGGTGGTATGGAACCCAGAATGGGTAAAGTGGGCCTTCTCCCATCTTGTAGAGGTTGAGATATTGGCGCTGCTTTGGGTCCGTATGTTCGGCTAGACAGAACACTTTGATCATAGGTGGACCGACCGTGTAGTCAATAATGCCACCCCGCGCGCGGAGCTCTTCGATGTCGTAGAGCTTCTGAATATCCATCATGGATCCATTGTACACCTGTCCTCGAGACATGCCGCGTGATTTTACCCCAAAACCAGTGGCATTAGCAACGATGGCCTGCTCGAAGCTGACCTTGGAGCTGTCCGCGAACGAGGTGACCATGGACGCTTTCTGCCCCCATCGTTCGGCCCAGCCCTTCTGCGTCGTCGGGTTACGGTAATTATCCTGGAGGCCCTTGACGTTGCCGATGACGCGTGGGATCAAGCCTAGTCCCTTCACCCAGCGCACCAGATTCATCTGTACGCCGGGCTCATCACCCTCACAAGCCGACAGGATGACCCCGTGCTTCTTAGCGTACACCCGGAGGATCGGGCCGACGGTTGCGTCTACCTCCGCATTCATAAGGACAACATTCTTGCCGAACCGAAATGCCTCGAGGATGACATGCGCCCCGAATTCAACTGAGCCAGTCACCTCAACTACGACATCTATCTCTGGGGATCGACAAATTGTCATCCATTCCTCCGCGACGACCGCTTGGCTCCGTTGAACCGCGTCATCAAGAGCATCTTGGCTACCCGCGGATGCCACGTCATTTATCCCCGCGTACCGATAAGCGTCGAAGGCCTTCTGGGGGTGTCTGTTGTAGATTGACGCCACTCGCATTCCGCGGACACTGTTCACGATCTGGTTCGTTAGACCCTTGGCCATGAAGCCAGCGCCGATCATGCCTACGCGAATGGGTTTGCCCTGCTCCTCACGGGCTTGAAGGGCTCGATCCACGATGATCATAACTGCCGCTTCACCCTCTTCACAGACTCATCCTCCGTCTCAACTCCGGCTCGACCTCAGAGAGAAACTTCCAGGCGTTGTCCTTTGGCGAGATCTCCGTGACAGGTAAAGGCCACGCGAGCCCCAACTGGGGATCTTTGTACAGCAGCCCACCCTCCGTGGCAGGAGCGTAGAACTCTCCGACCTGGTAACTCGTCTCAGTCTCGTCCTCGAGTACCTGGTAGCCATGTGCGAATCGTTCAGGCACGTAGAGTGCACGGAAGTTGTCAGCGGTCAACTCGACCGCGACATGATCTAGGTAAGTGGAGCTCTCGGGGCGAAGATCCACGATGGTGTCAAGGATCCCACCCCGTGTGCAACGCACCAGCTTGCTCTCAGCAGCGGGGGGATATTGGAAATGCATCCCTCGTAACGTACCCTTTTTCTTGTTAAAGGCAACGTTCGCCTGCGCTATGATCGGTTTTAGCCCATGCTGGCTAAACTCCCTCTGGCAGAAGGTGCGAGCGAAGAAGCCACGACTGTCCTCGCGTCGCTCCAGATCGAGGATGAATGCGCCCCTCAGCTTAGTCTCGGTGAAGATCAAATCCTTTTTCCTCTCTTCAATTCTTACTACTTGTTTCTATTGGCACACTTGAGCCTTTGTCAAGGCTCCACATTATTTGTAAGTGGGTACAGTCTTTCTTATTAGAATAAGAGATATTAGGCTTTATCGTAATTTTTTAACAACAAAGATATGCGGACGCGCTAAAAAAATACTCGGGGGTCGCGCGCGCGACGATTAGCATTGTGCATAAGCTTCGAATTCTCGACTCGAACCGTGTGCACATAACAATTTTAAGATTCAATCTTCTTGACTCACCATCGAGAATCTTTAAATTTACTTAATTTTTCTATCAACACATGGTTTGCCCAAACCTCATTAACGAACTATGTTACTCGGGGGTTCCTTCAAGCGTAGTGGTTATTAATGATAAGGGTAAGTTCGCAAAGAAGACACTATGTAAGACAAAAGGCTACCAAGTCTGCCCAAAATTTAAGCAGACTTACTAAGATAGTTCGCGATATCAGATTTCTTCAATCTCTTATTATATAAACTTGAAAAAGAGTAATAGGTAAGGTACTCCTGATGAGCGTTGATCAAGCACCGTTACACCAACTCTACTCCAAGTACGTAAATCAACGAAACATACGAGACAAGGAGCAGGGCGTCAAAGCACTCAGTCTATGGGGCGTAATACCATCAAACATCAGAGAGGCATCCCGGGAAGTTCAAAAAATCCGACAGCAATACGGCCAACCCACTGAAAACCTCGAAGAACTCCAGAAGATAATGAAGAAAAACCTCAGTAGACTAGGGATACTAACTAAGCAGACTTCATCTAACATCGA
>CAZIAF010000068.1:0-1326 GCA_964537625.1 uncultured Candidatus Bathyarchaeia archaeon | reverse complement strand
ATTTGATAATACGTCGATCTATCAAATCGAAAAACCTACAGAAGAATGGCTAAGAACAACCCTAGATAAGATAGAGGAGAGCTACAGGAGCCTATTACGAGGAACCCCTGACTCTGAGAGATGTGTACATAACATCAACCAAGCATTCACAATAATCAGACTGGCCTACTTCTCAACGAATAACGTCTCTGAGTTCTCAACCAAGATCATTGGAACGTTAACTAATCTGCAATCGGATCTAGGCATCCCCATATACTGGTTCTCAATGTCTGAAACTAGGCGACTCTTCCAAAAGGGATACGAATTCCTGCTCACTGAACAAAACAGATCCAAACTCATAGATGCGGCTAATCAAGCAGTTGAAACCATCATATCACTAGGGTATAAACCGCAAATTGGTCTTAGGCAGGATGACTACGTACCATTTTACCTAGAATGCCCGGATTGCCGAAAGGCTCGCATCGAGCTAAAACAATCAATGATCTCGACCCAGACAGGTAAGATTGAGGGGATATGCCCGAAGTGCAAAACAATTCACGAATACTCCTATAACCCATTTAAGCCCGACCTAAGCGATCTGGTCACTCGGCTGACACCCCGCGTGGATTCCCGTCAGATAATCGTTGACTCCGTCATACCCATCGTAGCCCATATCGTAGGACCTAGCGAAACAAGCTACTTCGCAGAAGTCGTTCCCGCGGCCAGAGCGCTGAAGTTGCCTTTCCCAATGGTTATGCGCTACTCGAGACTCTTCTACAACGCACCCTGGATCGAACACGCTTCAGAAGACCTCGCTAAGAAAGACATCACAAACACAACAAGCGAGGCGCTGTATCACGCCCTATCAAAATGGGTTAACGCTAAAAAAGCCGGCGACGAACAAGCTGTCTCACTCGCCCACAAGGAGATTCAGTTAGCACTAGGATTCTCGAATCGAAGTCTACAGGAACAAATAGACAAAATCGAATCAAAGACACGGGAACTTAAGGAGATCATAAGAACACAAAAAGATAAGACACCAACAATCGAAATGATCAATGAGAACCAAAAAAAATCGAGACAAATCGCGCTATACCTCTCATGGGCCTACGGCAGATACAATCCAGACAAATATGGACAAGAGATAAACTGGAATTGGATCGACCTAGCCACCATAACCGGAGTCGACGACATCATGGGCGTATACGAACGCATGTATAACGACAACACGCCGAATGCAGCGATGTTCTACGTCAACACTTGATTAAAAACAAATGAAAGTGAGCTTACCTTAACATAATTTTCTTATGATAAAACCCTCCACAAACCCTATCCCAAGCAAAGCTT
>CAZIAF010000067.1:0-10478 GCA_964537625.1 uncultured Candidatus Bathyarchaeia archaeon | reverse complement strand
GAGACGGGAGACACGTTGGAGTTCATGGAGTTCACAGAGATTAGAGACTGGAGATTGGAGGGTGCCAGCTGTCTGCCGTCGGTTGGCGGGTAGCGACGCACTAGTGACTGGAAATAGAGTTCATTATGTTCATAGAGTTCGTTGAGTTTATAGAGTTTGTGACGAGATGATAGATACGAGCGGACTAGAGACAAGGGGAGTTCATTGAGTTCATAGAGTTTATAGAGTTGGTAGAGTTTATAGAGACTAGAGACAGTTAGAGACACGATAGAGATTGGGAGACTCGTAGAGATTCATGGAGATACAGTGGGGACACTGGTGACTGGTGACCAGCGACTACGGTCCACTGACTACTGTCTACCAGTTTCCTGAACGTGCTCATCGAGCCGCAGAGGTAGATAGCAAGTGACTCTTGATTCTAGGCCAGATATCCAAGGGCGTCCCTTTACGTATAGATGGAACCTTTGTATCAACCAGCAAAATCCTGTCTTGTCCGTGCAGGCCCATTATGTCCCGACCCGCGCCAAGCGTTCTAACGCCAGATTAACGTCAATCAGTCTGTCAATTAGGCGATGGATAGCGCTGTTGATTATGAAGAGTCTGCTTTCTGAAGCATGACGAACAGCATGCGGTATCACATTCCGTATTTCTGTTCTCGCTTTCTGAGCGCCTCTTCACCGCCCTCTAAAATAGTAGTGATCTCTTTCCGAATTGCCCGGCTCTCTATTGTTCCAGTCCTATAGACAATTTTCCCATCTTTGAACTCCGCGACGATTATTTGCTCAGCGTCCGTATTAACCACGAGATTTGCATTATTGGTTGCTATTAGGAGTTGTCTCATTGTCTTAGCTTGTCTAAGAGCGTCAACAAGTTCATCATAGATCGACTTGTTATCCAGGTTCTCTTCGGGCATATCTAATATTAAGGGGTAATCCCCTTCTGCCAAGACCAGCTTTAGCAGAACTGTCCCCTTCTGTCCAATCGATAGCTTATCAAGTGGAATATTATTGAAAAAGATGTTTGTGTTCAACGACAAGTAATTCTTGAAGGCCCATCTATAGAAATCAGAGTGTGTTGCCGTTGGTTTGATGTATCCTCTATGGCTTAGTATCTTCTCTACGAATTGCCTAGCTTGTTCATCAATTCCCTCTTGAGAATCTTGAGCGATTGCCATCTCCAGCATCGTTGACCATCCTTTAATCGTCGAAGCGTTAATGCTTCTCATATCCATAATTTCACAACCAGAGTTGATAAACCCTTTCTTGTCGAAGTAACAGGTTGATGTAAAGGTGATACCGCGCATTATTCCGCTCGTCTCCTCGAAAAAGGTGGCAATGACTTGCTCGTAGAACTGCCTCCATTCTAGGAATGCACTGAGTAGCTTGATAAATGACTGTAGCCTCTCATTCTCTAGTGACTGTATTTGCCTTCTTTTTCGTTGTACGAATTGTAGTTGACCTTCAAGTGCTTTGATTTCTACTTTTTTATTCTCAATGCCCTCAAGTAGGTCAGCTTGTGCTTCTTCGAACCCCTCAAGTTTCTTAAGCGCTTCGTGTATGCCGTGAATGTCTGTTTGAATGCTGTTGCCAACCACGGTAGTTGCTTTACGTGCTTTTTCAATTGCATTTAGTTGTGGTTTCAAGTCAATACGAGGAATCTGCAAGTCATCAACTAACTCCGATAACTGGGTGTTTAAAGCATCTATGCCTTCATTTGAAGCGGTCTGAAACTGCTCTAGTTGTTGCTGCAGCTCACCACACTGATATTCGATAGTCTCGATTTTCGCATGTTTCTCCTGAAGTTCCGTTGTTCTTGCTCTCAGTTCTTTTATCTGCTGCTGGTCTTCGTCCGTCATGTCTTTCGTGAGTTCTTTCAGTAGCGCCTCTTTATTTTGTAATTCGCCCTTCTCGTTGCTTATGCTTGCCCTGAGTCCCCCTATTATCTGATCTGTACTCTCTTCTTCAAGGTGGAATATAGTATCGTTAATCTCACCAATTTGTCTGGAGAGCTTGTTTATCCTATTCTCAATTTCGTTGAATCTCTGTTGCGCGTTAGCTTCAATAATTCTTTTACTACCGAAAATGATCTCCTTTATCTTCTCATTCAGTCGTTTCCTGTTTCCGCTAAATTCTTCTATCTGCCCTTGTGGTAAATACGTCACCCGTACATCCTGAAAAAAGCTCTCCTCTCCAAAATGTTTGGAGAACGCTTGTATATCTTGTCCGATAAATCCGAGTTTGATTGACAAATCAGGGTTGGCGTCTTCTATTCTTTGAACGAACGAATTTTCCTCTCGGGGATTCTTTCCAGATCTGTAGCACCTGTCTTGGAAGCAATTTGCTATCAAGTCTAGTAGTGCAGTCTTGCCAGAACCTTTGCCTCCGATGACCGTAACTAGGTTACTATTTAGGTTGATGTCGCATCCCTGAAAGGATAGTTCATCGTTTACTACAACTTCACCTATGCTAGCAGATTCAAGTGTATATATGTTCTTCTTAAATTCTGGGCTCTCCTGTCCTATCCTGACCCTATCTGCCGGTTCATAGACGATCTGTTTTAATCCTTCGAAAGTTGGGTCAGCCTTTATCCAACAAAATCTGCCCTGATCGGGTATACAGAGTTTCTCAAAACAATGGGCATCTGAGCCATGAATACATGGCTTTACTGAACCAAACTCTTCGATGAATTCCTTAGGGGAGCCATATTCCGTACTCTTACCTAAAGTCCAAATCCTCGTGTTTTCGTTAGAAGAAAATATCGCATGTGAGCGCACAAGGATGTTCTTTCTTGTCAAATGGTCTTGTCGTTTCCAATCAATTAAAGCCCATTCGGCCTCAGCCAAAACCAGAAGATGTCTTCCGTCGAATAACGATTTCTTGTTTTGCAGAACAGCCACAATCTCATCCAACGAAACGGTTACGTTCATGCAACCAACATAATAGCTAGGCCTAGCTTGAAACTCCTTGTGTTGCTTCCGAAGAGTTTCTCCTATGCTCTCGATATTCTCTCTACAAAGACTTCTATCCTCACCGCCAGGTGTCTTTATAAAGAGCGCTTCCAAGAATTCCTTGTCGATGGTATTCGGGTTCACTTCATCGCTGAAGATCACGTGGTAGTTAAGTCTCTTGTCTTCGACGAATTTATCAAGCCTAAACTCGATGTTGGGCAAAACCAAGTCGAAGTTTCTAAGTCTTCCTTCCTTCCTATACTCCAGCACTCTCCTGTAACCATCGATAGTAAAATAATCACTGATACCTATGACTGAGATGTTCTCCACCTTCTCCAGTTCATTAATATATTTATCCCATATATTATTGTTGTATGCGACGGCATCCTCATTGTCGGAAAAAGCAAACTGATTTTCGTATGATATGGGCGTATGGACGTGCAGATCCCATCTTCTAAATATTGACCCTGCACTCATTGTCAGGCAACTCTCCCCATTGCTCTAAAGCTTTAACATCTGTCACTTTGACTCTTGTTTACTACTTACTACGATAACACAATAACATATCAATTGAATAGCTCGCATTGCCCACAATGGTTGCAAATCACGGCTGATTCTTCACCATAAACAAACCTGACTGCTGACAGATTATTGCTCAAAATGGTTGCTGCGGGACATAGACACGAGAGCCGAGGAGATCTGCAGGGACACCCTGCCAATCAGGCCTGCTACAAATGGCCGCCTGGGCTCGGGACTCTCTCAAGGTGATTATCGAGCCGCAGAGGTAGCCGGAGGCTGTTTCCTGAGGAGCGGGTCATGGGTTCGAACGAGCTTAAGTGCCACTTCTCAAATGCCAGCCCTCTGGGAATGGCTCCCCAGAAAACTTGTAACGCCCCCACAGATGCCCACTCTCTACCTAAACCGCCGTATACACACTCCGCCCCTCTCCATAGTATGAATCAAAGATGTGCCGATACACCAAATCGCACTTCTCTTTATACGTATCTCGAGAGTAATTCGAAGGTAAACCCTCGAGGGTATACTCAATGGACAGAATGACGGCCGCTCGCGATTGCTGGCGTTTTCGCCAGTCAAGGACAAGTTTTTCCCTCTTAAGAGTCTCAAGAAGCTCACGGGCAACCTTCTTCACCTGCTTTCTATCCTTGTTGGTCAGCTCCATATCCGGTTTGGTTAGCAGGTCAAACACAGCCAGCTCTTCTTCTGAGAGTCGTTCGCCCACACTCCGCCTTTCCTCCAGATTCAATTCCTTTGCGAACTCCGTAAGCTGTCTGAACAACTCGTCCACATTCATGGAACCAGCATTGTATTCATCAATCATCTGTTGGAACCTTTCCAAGTAATCCATTCGGCTCCTATTCCAGCGCACCATCTTGGCCAACTTGCTGTTGATTAGGCCTCGGAGTCTCTCCGCCTCTGTACGCTTGCGACTTTTCTCGAACTTCTGCTTCAGAGCCTCGAAGTCGATCTTGCTCAAATCTACAGCCTTGTATTTGCCACGTCGATCACTGATAGCGTATCCTTCGGCGGCGATGGACCCGTCCAGCAGCAGTTCTACCTCCTCCATGACCTCACTTATATCGGCCTGGGGCGTTAGGGAGCGGATCTTCTCCGCGATGACGCCCAACAACCTGCATATCGGTGAGAACTCATTAGCCTGCCGGTCTGGCAGTATTGCATGATACAGCTTGTTCACATCCCCGGCCAGCAGTAGATATCTCCGTTTTGACTCATCATTGATGATAATGGCCTCAACCGCATCGTTCAGCAGTTTCACCCGCTGGAACCCCGCCGCCCTCTGCACCTTGTCAAGCTCGATTCCCCGCTCAACACAAAATCCCCTCGCATTGGCAATAGCTTTCTTGAGTTCTTCCACCAAGGCTGCCTTGTCTTTCACCGGCGTGTCGCCCTCCCTGATGCCACCACCAGACCCTGAGCCATAAATCGCCAGCGCCCTTTGCAGGTCGCGGAAGACGCCGAAGTAATCTACAATCAGCCCGTTCACTTTATCTCCGAATACCCTGTTCGCTCTGGCTATAGTCTGCATCAACGTGTGGTTCTTCATCGGCTTGTCAAGGTAAATCGTCGAACAACACGGCACATCGAAGCCCGTCATCCACATTGCGCATACGAAAACAAGACGGAGTGGATTACCAGGGTCCTTGAATTTTTCATCCAGGTCGTCTTTGACCATTCGTTTGCGGTGTGGCTTGATATCCAGTCCCTTCTTTCTCATTTCCTCAATCTCGTTCTGGGACTGCGACACCACCACAGCCATATCGGTCTCTTTCATGTATCTTATTTTGTCCCGCAAAGCATCACTTTCCTCCACCGAGCTGACCACCAGCTTGCTCTCCAAATCCCCTAGATATTGCTTCCAGTACTTCTGAACCTTGTCGTACATCCGCACTGCCGTTGCCTTATCAATGCAAACCACCATCGCCTTCCCCTCTTGTCCCCGTCCCATGAAATGTTCCACGATATCCTTGGCGATCTTCTCCAGCCGGTCATCCCGCGTCACAAGCTGATATTCCCTGGAAAATTCCCGCTCCAGCTTCCTTTCCTGTTCTTCGTCCAGCTCCGCCTCCTCCAGCAACTTCTCTATATCCTCATTGAGATTCTGGTTCGTCAGGATCACCTCTGGGATGCGGTTCTCGTAGTACAGCGGGACGGTTGCCCCATCGTCAACCGACTGCTTGAAGTTATAAATACTCACATAATCGCCAAAGACTTGCCTGGTCTTCTCCTCTTTAGCCATCAACGGCGTGCCGGTAAAGCCTATGAATGCCGCGTTGGGCAGGGCGTTCCTCATGTTCAGGGCAAAGGTATCGTACTGCGTGCGATGTGCTTCATCTGTGATAACGATGATGTCTGAGCGGTCCGACAGTTTCGGGTGCTTCTCGACCCCTTCAGTGCGGAACTTCTGTATCAGCGTAAAGACATAGCGGTGGTCCTCCGTGAGAAGCCGACGCAAATCCTCCGCACTGGCGGCGTGGGCTTCCTGTTCAGTAACTGCCCCTGCCCGGGCGAAATTCTTATATATTTGCTCATCGAGTTCCTTTCGGTCGGTAACGATGACGAAAGTCCAGTTGCCTGGCATCTTCCGGAGGACCTTCTGGCTGAAGAATATCATCGAGTAGCTCTTGCCACTCCCTTGGGTATGCCAGAAAACACCCAGCCTCCCCGCGCTGTCCCTGGCCTTCACCAGCGCGTCAATGGCATTCTTAACTCCCAGATACTGGTGGTTCTTCGCCACCAGCTTGACCGGCCCGCCACCGGCATCACTGAATAGCGTGAAATTCTCCACAATGTCCAGCAGCCGCTCAGGCAGACAGGTTCCCCAAATCATCGTCTCCAGCGATATGATTCCCTCTTCACCCTCGTTGTCTGTCTTCTTCCAGTCGTTGAAGTGCTCCCACTCGGCCGAAATGCTCCCAATCTTGCTGCCAGTGCCATTGGACAGGATGATAAAGCCGTTATACCAGAACAAGTGAGGAATAGTATCCCTGTAGTCCTTGAGATTCCTATTGAATGCGTTCTCAATCTGCTTGTGTGCCGCCTTCAATTCCACCAGCACCAGTGGGATGCCGTTAACAAATCCCACCAGGTCTGCTCTGCGCTTATACATCTCACCCGTCACCCAGAACTGCGACGCCAGGAAGAAGTCATTGTTCCACGGCTCCTTCCAGTCGATAATGCGCACCACCTCAGTTTTCTCATCGTAACCCTCTTCGCCGCTGGGGATATTGACCTTTACTCCGTCCTTCAGTAGCTGGTAAATCTCTCGGTTCGCCGCCGTCATGCTCATCACGCTCCGATCGCGCGTCAACTCTTCGATGGCCAGACCTATAGCTTCAGGCGGTAGGCCTGGATTGAGCTTTTCCAGAGCCGCTCGAAGACGTGGCATAAGCACCACCTCGGCAGGTGTCTCCCGCCCCAGCGCACTCCTGCCGCTATCGAACTCGTGGAAGCAGTCGACAGTCTCCCAGCCGAGTTCGCCGAACAGCTCTATCGCCGGCTGCTCCACCAGTGCGTTCTCAGAGTAGTCACTGCTCGGGGTTTGAGTCACGCGGGTTCCTCCCGAACGTCGATATCCAGTTCCGACACATCCAGCTCCCCCGAAATTAGCTTGGGCAGGAGCAGGTCGCGGGTACGGCGCAGGACCGCATTTAGCGCTTGCAGGACCAGAATCTCGTTGACTGCCGGTGCAGTCAATTGGTTGAAGGCGATCGCTGTACGATGGTCTGGCGCCAAAACCTGAATACGCTCTAACCCCTCGTTTGTGAGTGACATCTGAGTGGCGCCTGTACAGTATCGATTCTTCTCTTCATGGAAGGCATCAGACTTAATTGTGCAGTACAGATAGCCAAGCCACCCCCTGTCAGATGCCTGAAATCCGGCAAATCCAGAAGACAGCATACACTCCTTAGCCCACCTCTCATTGACGTCTGTAAACACCAGCACCTTGTATGTATCCTTCATCCGCGCAAACCAGACAGAATCTACCGGCGGTTGCTTCTGCGCCCTACTGGGCTTCCGCTCGAACGTGTATGTTATGCCTTCACCGACGATCTCGATCCCCTGCACATCCGCTGTGGCGAAGTACTTCTTCACTCCCTCATATGGCGTCACATTCTCACAAACAAAGCGAAAACACGGCACGTCTGTAACATTTCTAACCTTCCACCCCTCAGGAATAGGCCCCATCTCTGACTCCACCATCCGCACATTCTCGTGCCCTGGAAAGCGAAACTTGACAAACCACTCGCGGTAGACAAGCTGAGCCATCTCCTCTAGCATCTTGATTCGTCGGCTGTTATTGTCAATCAGATTGTCGTACGTTAAAAGGATTGCTGCAATTTTGCGTTGGGTGTCGATGTGTGGATAAGTTATGGGGATACTACGAACGATGCTTGTGTTGAGATTTGGCAGCGTTGCTCCAACCGCCTGATTCAAAATCCAGGCCGTAACTTTAGGCTGGCCTAGGTAGTAATGCAAAAAGGTCGGCTCGAGCACAGAGTTACGCAAGCTAATACGAAGACAACCAGTCCCGCATAACCAGCCTTGCTCTGTGCTAGTGATGAGGGCCCGTCTACCAATGTCGCCTCCACGACCATAGACAATGTCGCCTCTGCGAAGCTTATGCTGTGAAAGTCGAGTTGCGTCCTTATCACCTACGCGGGCTATCCCCTCAACTGATACTTTGCCATCTATGATGTTCTGAGGCATGACAACGGGAACGCCCTCATCTCGGTAGTCGGACTGATGCAGCTGAGAGCCAAAAGGACCTGTGCGTACTATACCCCCAACTTCATCACAAATATCCCCTAAGGTACGTGTGGCGAAACCCATCAAACAGCCGTCTCCAACAACTTCGCTACATTATCGGCTATTCGGTTTTCTAGCTCCCGTGCCTCGGTATTGAGGACTTCGAGTGCCTCGTTCATCTCCTCCAGCTTCTCTTGGAAGTCAAAGTCCTCTTCCTCTCTTTCAGCCACGCCCACATAGCGACCCGGATTTAGTGAGTAGCCCTGCTCGCGTATCTGGTTGAGCGTCGCAACCTTACAGAGGCCAGCAACGTCGGCATATTTGCCCTCCGAGAAGTGCTCCTTCATTAGTTCCTCGCTGCCCTTGCTTATGTCAATGGGATCTCCTCTGTAGAGCCTCACGATGTTAGCCAGGAATTCAATCTGCTCCGGCGTGAAATCGCGGTGCGCCCGGTCAATCTGGTGGTAGAATTGGCGAGCGTCTAGAAAAAGTACCTTGTCACGACGTTCAGTATCTTTTTTGCCCTTATCCAGAAACCAGAGGGTGCAGGCTAGGGGCACGGTGTAGAAGAAGTTTGGCCCGACGGCCACCATCATGTCCACAGCATGAGCTTCAATGAGCTTTCGGCGGATCTCTTGCTCTGAACTGCGCGCATCGGCAGCAGAGTTCGCCATTATAAAGCCCGCACGGCCAGCTTTGCTCAGGGTGCTGTAGAAGACCTAAATCCATAAGTAGTTCGCGTTGTCCGCTGTTGGCATTCCCAGCGGATAACGGGCAGTCTCATTCTTTATCCGTTCCTTATCCACACGGTCCACGTTGAATGGAGGATTGGCCATGACGAAGTCGAACTTGCCCACGCTGTTATGCAAATCTTCATAGTAGGTGTTCCCCTGGCGTATATCCCCCGAAAGACCGTGTACCGCCAGGTTCATCCTGCACAGCCGCACCGTCTCTGCTATTTTTTCCTGGCCGTAAACCATTATCTCAGCGTTGGGATTCTTCTTGTGGCTTTCCACGAAGCGCGCCGACTGCACGAACATGCCGCCGGACCCACACGCGGGGTCGAGTATGCGCCCATGGAAAGGCTCGATGATCTCCACGATCAGCTTGACGATGGATGTTGGCGTATAGAATTCACCCCCATGCTGGCCTTCCGCCAGTGCGAACTCTCCCAGGAAATACTCGTAGATTTTGCCGAAAACGTCACCCTCGATGTCCATGGGAATTGACGCCATGGCTTTAAGCAGCTCGATGAGGATAGAGTTTTCCAGCCGGTTGTAGGTCTTGGGCAGGACGTCCCTCAGCTCCTCGTTTTCTGTCTCAATTGCCTTCATGGCGTCATTGATAGCCTTGCCGATATTTTCTCCCTCCGGAAGTTGCAGCAGCTTCGAAAACCTCGCTTCTTCTGGCAGGAACATCACCCCTTGCGCCTGGTAATCTGCCTTCCCGATGGTTCGCCGCCCCGTTGCTTTTCCCGCTAGTTGTTTCTCCGCCTGGGCGAACTTGTGGTCAGCGTAACGGAGAAAGATCAGCCCTAGCACCGGAACGGAATACTCAGATGACTTAAGTTTGGAATTCGCCCGGAGCTCATCGGCAACATCCCACAACCTCTTCTCGATTTGGTTACCGTATTGCGCCATCACATTTACCTCAAGATAGAGCTATCTTCACTGTTAGTAGTATAGCATTCCTCGCGACTGCCATATAGCAAAATGGCGTAGTGTTCAGCGGGAGGGGCCGAGGTCTAAATTTACCTTTTACGTTAGCCAGCTTAGGACTTCCTTCACCACCTCAGTGCGGTTGCCTCTGGCTACGAGGAGCGTTTCGACTTCAGGACGGCGTTTACTTTCCAAGCAGGAGACAGGAGACAGTTAGAGATACGGTAGAGACTGGCAGAGATTCATGGAGACAAGTGGAGTTCATTGAGTTCATAGAGTTGGTTGAGTTTATAGAGTCTATGACGAGATGCTGGTTGAGGAGTGGACTAGAGATTGGAGATGCAATAGAGACAATTGGAGATTCATGGAGATTGGTAGAGATACAGTAGAGATACATTAGAAATCCAAATGACAAAGCCCAATACCGCAAACAATGACAAATGTCAAAGCTCAAATGCCAAATCAAGCTCAAAGCTCAAATGTCAAAGAAAGGGGCAAGTAACGAGAATCACCCTCACCTGAGTCCTCTCCCGTCGAGGGAGAGGAAAACAAGAGAGCAGGTCAAGAGACGAGAGATTGCACATCGC
>CAZIAF010000066.1:5347-10628 GCA_964537625.1 uncultured Candidatus Bathyarchaeia archaeon | reverse complement strand
TGGCGTCTACTGGCAGAGGCAGAAGCTGCCAACAGGTCAGATCGCATTCGTTCAGGTAACGACTCCGAAAGAGGTGCTTGAAGCTGAGAACCTCGGTAACGCTCAGGTCTCAAGCATGGTATTCAGGAGCCTTGAGCGTGAGACATAGGTGTTGATGAAGAAGGTCGCTTCAACCCCGAGCTATTCAAACTCTAATATTCGCGAAGAGCGCAATAGATCAGCGCCCGCTAAATAGGAAGGAAGATTTCATCCATTTCTCTTCTTCATAATCATCTCCGCGGTGACCTCGGCGGCGATCCCGCAGACTTTGAGGCAGCCATGATCGCTGTGGCCCCCAGAAGCGATGAAGTCCGTCCTCTGGGTCGAGTCGGCTAGGTTCCAGGTTCTCCCATAGATGGCTTTCATGAGGTCCCTGCAGAGCGTCGAAGTGAGGGGTGTTTTCATTTCATATTCTTTTTCGAGCCTCTGCATGAACTCGAGGCTCAGGGTGTAACCATCAGAGACAGTCGATTGGAGTTTGGCTATATCCTCCTTCTTCTCCCTTCCCTCATGGATGCCTAGAGCCATTAGAGCCCCAATTAGGGCACCGCATGTTTCTCCGCGGCGGGTCACACCTCCTGCGAAGGCGGTTGCCGCCTTGTAGGTCTCCGTGTTGCCTATGTTGAGTTCTTCTTGAAGGGCGAGTAGGACGGCTTGGCTGCATCCGCTAAAGTTCTCGTAGTTGTGGGCTTTCACCCTGATCTCCTTGATCTTCTCGTTGGTCATATCTGAGGATTCATTGTAATCTGGTTAAAACCATTCCTCTTTGTTGAGAACTGCTGATGGTTTTTGGTCCTTACTTAAGTAGTCTCTCTGCAGCGACCTCTGCTGCGATCCCGCAGACTTTGAGGCAACCCTTATCGCTGTGACCGCCGCATAAGTAGAAGGCATCTCTCTGCTCAGAGTCGCGGAGGTCGTAGCTTGTTCCATATATCTCCTTCTGGATGTCCCAGCATAGGGTGGTCTTCAGTTGTTCTTTGAAGCTGAACTCTTTTTCAAGCCTGCGTTGGAACTCCGTGGCGAGCTGGTCGGCGTCGGCGCAGGCCTTAGCGTAGACAGATGTATCCTGGATTCTCTCACGACCTTCGATAAGGCCAACAGCCATTAACGCACCTAGTAGGGCTCCGCAAGTCTCTCCACGCCGTGCCACTCCGCCACTTAGTACCGTCGCAGCCTTGAATGACTCTTTGTTGCCGACTCCAAGCCCCTCCTGAAGTGCCAGTAACACTGCTTGACTGCAGCCGCTGAACTGGTCGTAGAAGTAGGCGCGGCGCCTCATTTCCTTTACTAGGTTCTGGTTTGCCATGATTGGATGATCGCTTATGTTTAATTTAAAATATGGATGGAGGTTTCATGATGTAGCATTCATATTTTTTACAATGTCTTTTCTTACGCTATCAATCTTTATATCCCATCGTATTCGCTTCCTGCAGAGGTATGATCGGCCTTCATCTCATGCTCGACGGCGTCACGCTTCAACCTGCGGACAGCCAGATTATTGAGACGATCCTCCTGGAGCTTCCAGGAAGGATTGAGATGAAAATTCTTGCTGGACCAGTTGTGGTAGCTGGACAACCTGATAACCCCGGTTGGACTGGATTCGTCATCATCGATAAGAGCCACATCGCAATCCACACCTTTACTATGGGTAATCGTATTAGCATCGATGTCTATAGCTGTCAATCCTTTGACGCAGATGAGGTTGAGAGATATCTACATGGCAAGATCACTATGAGGAGGATTAGCAGGCGTCTAGTAACCCGCTCCGAAGCCTGAGAAGCGAAGGAGTGAATCTCGGAAAAACGCGATTAAACGCTATTCTATTCGACAAGTCTTAGTAAAAAGGAGATTAGCGAAGGTCTTCATTCTATCTCGAAGGTGTCTTCAAGCCTCTTCGCAGCCTTTAGGGCTGAACGGCCAGCGAAGAAGACGATTAGAATTATTGTTGTGAGCACCAACATGCTTGAACCGAGTTCGCCGATAATGTAGTTGAGACTCCGTTCTATTACTGGGAAGCTGAGGAGAAGGACTGCTATAGATATGATTGCAAAGGTAATGGCATATAGGAAACCTTCCATGTAGTCGCTTACGCTCTTCCCGGGTTTTTCCATCCTGGATAGAACTCCTCTTATGAGCTTCTGATATACCCGCCGCATCCTGAGAAGTATGAAGATGACTATTAGAAGGGTGAAGCCAACTACAACGATCTCGACATAGAGCTTGACTACTACGGGACGGATATTTGGTGTTACGTATGTTAGGGCGATATTGCTTAAACCCACAACGAGTAATACTATGGCGAATCTCCTCATCAGCTCCCAGAAGGCTGACCGTATCTCTGAGAAGACTTCCTGTTTCTTCTCCAGGGCTTCGCCTGTTATGTTAAAGAGACTCTCCATTCCCTCTCTCATCTTTAGAGGAATTGCCGACGCGAGTCTCTCTGGAAGTGTTTTCTCGAACATAATAAAGCTGCTAGACATCACAGCTGAACCCGCAAGGGCGATTACACTCACCATGTAGAGGTTCTGTGAAGCGAGTCCCGACGCAGCTGCGTCTCTGGCTATGATTACACCGAACTCACTTATCGCCAGCATGTAGAGGCCGAGCCTGAAGCCCTCCTCAAGTTTTACTCCCATTACCCAGCTGCTGAGGCTGAATCCAATGTACTTAACGAGTACTACCAGGAGAGTAACTGTGATAGCGACAGCTAGGAGTAACGAATCTTGGACTAGTGGAAGGCTTGCTCCTATGCTCGAGAAGAAGATTAAGCTGCTCAGGTCTCGAAGGCTTCTGATCTTATCTTCGACCACCTCTGAGACGTCAAGGTTACTGACCACTAAGCCCGCGATTAATGCGCCAAAGGCAGTGCTGAGTCCAACCAGAAGGCCGACATAGGCATAAGTCAATACGACGCCTAAACTAAGGGCAAGAAAGATTTCACTCTCCTTTCCCGCTGCCCACTTCAATGGATTCCTCAGCAACCGCAGACCTAAGTACACCATGAATATGACTGAGAGGATGATACCTCCAAGTATTTTTAGAAGTTCAAGGGTGTTAGGTCTTCCCGCAGCAGCGAGCACCGGAAAGACCGAAAGACCAATTATTGCCAGTATGTCCTCGAATGCGCCGACACCCAGGATCGTGTTTCGGATGCCTTGATCGTTGATTCCCCTCTCCTCAAGCATCTTGAAGGTGACAGCTGTACTCGTGTTAGCGGCTATGAAGACAAGGACTAGGATGTCCCCGGATGGAAGGTTGAGGATTGTTCCAAGAAAAATCGAGACGAGGCTAATTATGAAGACCTCTACTGCGACTATACCGCCGCTTCTCAAGCCGCCGCGGCTGATAAAGTCAAGCTTTACGACCAACCCAATCTCAAAACTGATTAAAATGATGCCTAACTCGCTGAGAAAGCTAAGTATGGGACTAGAGGGGTCAACGAGATGCAACAGCGGGCCAACGATGATGCCTCCTATGATGTAGCCCGCTATCACTGAGAATCCTAGACGTCTTGCGAGTAGTCCCAAGAGGCTGGAGGCGACCAGCGGCACCACAAGGAGTAGAATCAGATCCTCTTGCATATTATCGCCTAAGCAGACGTCGCGCTCTTCTAGTTGAGATTGATATAGCTGAAAAAGATTATGCGGCAATGTTTATGCTAAGGTTTATCTTGATTGTCTCCTACGAATCTCTCGGTGTTCTAGTGAGTAAGAAAGATGTTAAAATGGCCGAGAAATTCAAGAATCTCTCCCGGGTAGAGGATGACTATGCTGTTAAGCTTGAGGGTGAGGTTCGTGGCTATGGAAATGAGATTTTAAGAGATATTGTTGGTTCTGTTGCTATCGATAGCAAGAAGCATGCCGGGCTCTTCAAGGCTTGTGCTGCTATCAGTGAGGGAGTAAGTCTCAGTCTCTCCGAGGATGAGTATAGTGAACTCATTGAGAGCCTCGAGAAGCACGAGGCGGTTGAGGGTAACATGATTAAGGTCGTTGATGACCTCCTGACGAAGACTAAGGACGATCGCATTAGGATGATGCTTAACCACATCAAGGCCGACGAGATCCGGCATCACTTACTCATCAGGAACCTGACGAAGATGGTGGTGAAACGTGAGGTTATACTTGAGAAGGATGTTTGGAATCAGCTCTTCAGGGATGCACTCACTCATGGCCACGCACCGCCGGACCAGTGGGAGCAACCAGAATAACCCGTACTTTAAATCCTTAGTAAAATGGGTTAAAAACAGAAAAAGAGAATAAAAAACGCTCCTTTTTTAATATTAAGCATTTATTTTAGATTTTAATTTTTTTGGTTAAATTTATAGGGGTAAATTTAATTAACATCTTCTCTTCATTATCTAATGACGAAAATACACCTCAAGAACGATGTTGACCAATAAAGAAGATTATTTAATTGTTGATGCCGGATACAACCGGAAAGGACTCGAGATCAGGTTCAACGGGGGCGTTTACAAGGTTGAATACCCCATTGGCATCTGGGATAGCCTCGAAGACGATGTCAAGAAGCTATTGGTCGACCACGTGGCGTTCATGTCGACGAACTATCTGCCTATTGTTTTAAAAAAGAAAGGCGTCGTCTACGGAACTCGTCAACCCATGTTAGAGAGCTTCTCTTTTAAGAGCACAGTCTACGATATACCGAGCAGCGCTCTCCTCGACGGATTTTCTGCAATCGACTACTTGCGAAGATACTACAACACCGATTTCGCCTTCGAGGGTGGGGAGACGGTGGTGTGGAGTAAGGGGTATAAGCCAAAGAACCGAGCGATAATTAGTTTCACCAGCGGCAAAGAGAGTCTAGTTACCCTTGCAGTCTGCCTCGAACTGGGGATAGAGCCGATACTCGTTAACATTATTGAGCCCTCAAATATCTACGAAGAGAAGCATAGACGGAAGCTCCTTCAGAGAATGAAGAAAGAGTTCGGAGTCGAGTATTATATGCTCCGCCACGAACCTGGGGCTTTCCACGATGGACGTAAAATGGGATATAAGCCTTCGAGCCTCGGCTGGGGAAGTCAGTTGCTCTACTACCTCGTCCTTTTCCTGCCTTTCCTATTGCAGATGAAAGCTAAGTACATCTTTTTCGGGAACGAGAATAGTTGTGACAAGGAGGCCTCACACCCGGAGGGGTTCCGTACTAACTACTGCTTCGACCAAAGCAGTGGTTGGACCCAGGAGATGGATAGTGTCGCGAGAATTCTTACAAAGGGCTCTGCACGCGT
>CAZIAF010000066.1:0-5247 GCA_964537625.1 uncultured Candidatus Bathyarchaeia archaeon | reverse complement strand
GCTCTTAAGGGGGATGCAACCTTTGGCTTCGATCGCTCTGGTTTAGGCCGAGAGGAGCAGGAGCTTGCACTCTACCTAGCGGCACAGAGGGAGCCTGAGAACCGGTTTTTACAGAGATACATGGAGACTTCAATCTACAACGGCATAAGTGGGGAAGGCGGTGCTGGGAATGAGAGATTCCTGAGAGATTATGAGTATTATATGACGCCCCAGCCATATTCTGCTATTCCCCCGGAGCTCAAAGATAATGTCTACGAGATTTATAATAGGATCCTGCGAGAAAACTAAATCATATTTTTTCTATTGATTATTTTTTTAAACTAAATTTAGCTTAATTAGCTAAATATAAACGTTTTTAAATAAAGATAGCATAAAAAGTATTGATATGTCCGACAAGAAGTATAAGTACCATACGGTTAACCTCCCGGAGAACCTTGCGACGAAGATAGAAGAGGTAATTACAAGTGGTAAACATGGATACACAAGTGTGCCCGATTTCGTAAAGTCTGCTGTTAGAAGGTATCTCAGAGAGCTTGGGTACTTAGCATAAGTTTGGTGCCTTGTGGTTCAAAGTCCACTTTAAGCGTATTGTTAAGTTTACTTCTTATTAAATTCCTGTTCTAATCTATGGATTTAATACATAATTGATTCAGCATTACATGATGTTGAATTTTGTTTGCTGTGTGTTGGGTTAGATGGGGGATATTATTGTAAAGGTTATTATTGGTTTAACGCTATTGGTAAATTAAATTGAAAGAAGGTAAATCGATGCAAAGGAAGCTTCTCGCCGCGCGACTTGACCTCGCGGATAAAATATCTGAGCTTGCTCTGAGGAAGGGTACATTGTATGATTATGTTAACGATATTTTGGAGCAGACGATTAAGATTGAGTCTATGGGTTTGAGTCTGAGAGAAATCTATGATGAGATGAGCATTTTCAAGTCAGCTAAGGATGTTGGGTTCGCCCTTTTGCCTGAGGCTTTGATTATGGGTTTGGCGGATAAAGCGTATAAGGGTGACCGAGAGTCATCGCTTGAGAAATTATTCTTTGAGAATGGCCAATGGTATGGGAAGTATTATGGTGATGTTGCCCGCTTCGGGGAGATGATGAAGAAATACCTTTGGTCAACTAGTGAGTTTGATGTAAAGAAAAATGGTAAAGTACGGGTTTTAACCTGTTTGGGGTCATCTTTTTCCGAAGAGTATTCTAAGCTACTTGTTTTCTTCTTCGAAGGCGCGATGGAGTCATTGGGTTTTAAGTCTACTTCAAGGGATATAGCCAAGGGGATTATCCGTATCTCTTTCCAATCGAAGGAAGGGTAAATGGGTCGAGTGCAGGAAGACAAGCCAAAAGAGAAAAAGCTCATTCGAGCACCCGAAGACCTAGTGGATGAACTTGGCGAAGCTGCTACTCGTCAAGGTAAGACTTTTTATCGATATGTTACCGAGATTTTTGAGCAGGCTCTAGAAGCTAATAAGATGAATAAAACCCTGAGCTCGATAATTGATAGCTACAAACTCTCGGAGATAAGCAGGAAAACAGGGGTAGTTGCGGTTCCCCGGGATTTCTTGGAGTTGGGGCTGGATCAAATATTTTCAGAAGGTCAGGAAGATCTTATAAAGATCTGGTTTCAAACCGGCAGGCTGTATGGCTTTCTATTAAAGGGTAAATTCAACGATGAGATTGAAGCCTTTATCCGGTTAGTTAAGGAAGGCCTCTGGCTGGTTAACGAAGTAGAGGTAAAGAACGTCGAAAAGTCTATTTCCTTAAGGTTCATTGCGCCTTCTATATCGACAGAACGCAGCACTCTGTTGTTAAGCTTTTTCGAAGGTACTTTAACATCTCTTGGATACGAAATTATTGAGAAGAGTGATTATAAAGGAATAATCGATGTAAAAATTACACATATCAGTTAACTTTTGATTTAATCATGCTCATATTTTATACGTTTCTTCTGAACTACAACTCGATATTTTTAATAAATATTTTTAAGATTGTTTATTTAGAGGCATTTTTGTCTCAAAAAAGCCTGTTAATACTGAAATATTCGTTTTTAAGCCATCTAAAATGGGAGAAAACGATCAATTTGTAAACAATAGGTAATACCTTGTTGACATAACCTATTTATGGAAACATGAGCAGTATAAGCCACCTCAAATAGAGGATGGAAAAAATGAAAGTAAATAATCGTTTAATTGCAATCTTCACAATTCTGCTATTCGCAGGAAACATACTAACAATCCTACCAGCAGTAAATGCAACCGTCGGCGGAGCCCTCACCATCGTGGCCCCCGACTTTGTCGCAGCTGGAGGACCAATACTTCTTGATACTACCGGTATGACCGCCACAGGCGGAACAATGTACTTCTACTTAAGCCTCAATGATGACCCGGAAATCAGCAGCGGTGACATTTACTTCGCATCCGCGAAGACCGCTGATGGTATCGCTGACCCGCAGACTCTTTTCCTCGCCGCGAGTGTCTCCGCCGAAGAATATTATGTTAAAGGCGTTGACCTCAAGGGTGTCGGAAAGGAGTGTGTTGTGAGCGACAACACCATCGAAGTCATCGACGAGGGCTTACCTACCGTGACGAATGAAGATCCTACAGGAAACGTTGGCGACGAGCCCGAGATAGTGGTTGAGGACGCCGACGACTATGATTCCGTAATGCTAGACTGGAAGGTCTTCAACTCAGACTACCAATCTGCACCCTTCGCCATCGTAGATGGTGAAGTCACCGTCGACACATGGGCGATCCCAAACGCCTACAAGGGCACATACAAGATCGTTTTATGGTTCGACGGCGCTGACGGGACATACGCTACATACGTAGAGTTCGCAGTAACCCCCGATGTAGACCTTGAGCTGCCTTCTGATCCTAACGGATTAAGCATCGAAGCCGATGAACTCGACCAGGTCTTCACAATCCACGGCACAGGTTTCCCAGAGGGAACAGTTGCCGAGGACAGCATCACATTGACCCTAAAGAACTTCATGACAGGCGCAACAATCGACAACTACGAGACACGCCACGACGAGGTTGATGTCGACGACGCTGCAGCTACCGAGGGTATGCTCGACGTCGAAGTCACAACCGACGCGGTTGAGGCTGGCATAATCGACCTTAAGGTAACGGTCGACAGCACAGCCACAACCTTCGAGGCTGCCTTCTACTCGTCTACTCCAACCGATGAAGCCGACTTCGCCGTCATCACCCACTACAAGGCCTCAGAAACATCAGGCCAAAACGGTGACGAAGTCACATTCAGCTTCATCAACCTGCCCTCCCTCGCTGACGTAACCATCAGATGGATCGGCGCAACGGTGACCCAAGACGTCTTGGGCGGCGCAGCCGACCTGTTCGGCGCATACGAGGACGACTATGAGCTATTCGAGCTACCCGGCGGATCCTACCAAGTCAGAGCCGTAATAACCATCGGAGCAACCACACGTGAACGCACAATGGCCACCTTCACAGTACTCCCCAGGTTCGAGGTACGTGAACCTGGCACCGAGGACGTGTTGGACGAGGCCGTTGTAGGCGACATGGTTGACCTGTACGGCGACGGTTTCCCCGCTGACGCATCTATCCAGACAAGCTTCTTCGGAACCGAAGAGAACGACTTCGGCGACATCAACGTCCTAGCCACCGGTGTATTCACCGTAGCGGATGTTGAGATACCCCATGTGAGCGGTGGTGGCAAGGCTGTCACCGTCAAGATTGAGGGTGAGGACGCGGACGGTGCTGCTATCAAAGCAGAGTCCACAATCATCATCAACCCACAGCTGGTATTCGACGAATCTTCAGCCCTCGAGGAGGGTGGCGTCTGGGAGACATTGGACACTGCACCCATAATATTCCCCGGCCACATCATAAAGCTAATCGGGAACGGGTTCCTTGCTGGTGAAACTCTTACAGTTAACCTCTACGACGACGCTGACAAGCTCGTTGGAGCCGCAGTAGTAGGCGACGGTGGAAAAGCCGACGCCGACGGTGACATAGAGCTTGTCGCATGGTTACCCAACGCTAAGGTTCTATTCCCAGCTGGTAAGTTGGATTGCTACCTGAAGGTGGCTGGTTCGACTACAACTAACAAGGATAACACCGATGCCTTCGACGTAACTGCATCTGATGACGGTACGGCCTTCATACTCTTCGGCATAGCAAACGACGGTGACCTCGACAACGAGGTTAAGGTCGGTGAAACCGCTAGGGTGGTTGGCTTCGGCTTCAGAACGAAGACACTCACTTTAACCGCTAATGATGATGACATCAAGACCGTAAGCTCAGTTAACGGATACTTCGACACGACATTCACGATCCCAGAACTACAAGGAAAGCCGGATCCCGGTTTAGCATACATGCTAGAGATCGATGAAACTGGCACTCAAGCAGAGTTCCTTCTATTCCCCAACATTGCATTAGCTCCCGCATCAGGGTACGTTGACTCCAAGTTCACGGTAACCGGAACAGGCTTCGAAGATGGCGTTCAAGACTTTGACATCACTTGGGTTGGAATCATCGGTGACGAGGTCCTCGAAACAGTAGATATGGACGACGTCGAAGATGGCTCCTTCACAATCGAGGTAACAGTACCTACAGTGGTACCACAATCTTACAAGGTCGAAGCAGTTGGCGACGACGACGATGAAATGTGGGATGACGCTGTCTATACAGTATCGGATAAGGCTGCAGTTCAGCAGAACAAGACTCTAACCGAGATCCTTGCTCAGCTGAAGAGCGTAGACTTCGCGGCGCTTAAGACGCAGGTTGCGGGCGCCCAGACTACTGCTGCTGCTGCTCAGACCGCTGCTCAGGCAGCTCAGACCACGGCCGCTGCCGCTCAGACCGCTGCTAACGCCGCTAAGACATCCGCCGACGCCGCTAAGACGTCCGCCGACACCGCTGGTTCGAAGGCTGACGCTGCGAAGACCGCTGCCGACGCTGCGAAGACCGCAGCCGACAACGCGGCCTCTTCAGCTAATGGCTTGACGACTCTGGTGTATGGTGCTATTGGTGCGTCTCTGGTTGCTGCTCTCGCAGCGATTGTGGCGTTGATGCAGATCAGTCGCAAGATCGCGTAAATTCAAACCCTTTTCTTTATTTTTTTTCATTTATTCAAACTAGAAGATACTGGGTTTCTCTTTAGTAACTTTAATAAGAGATCCTTTCCGATGAGGCTAGGGATGCTCTCCCCCGTTATGATTAGTATTCTCCTACAGGTGGGGGTAGTCATCCTGCTCT
>CAZIAF010000065.1:0-10710 GCA_964537625.1 uncultured Candidatus Bathyarchaeia archaeon | reverse complement strand
GTTGGTCGGGCCGGTGGTCTAGTGGTTATGACATCGCCTTGACATGGCGGGAGTCGCAGGTTCGAATCCTGCTCGGCCCACCACTCTTTTTATATAATATTTAAGGCATTTTTCTTGAGGCTCCTATTTGAAAAGTGAGCATCATTTTCGGTCATTTTGTTTTGAGATATTTGAGTTCTATCCTATCTTACATTTTTTTTTAAAAATATTCGTTTTATTCAGGAGGTGTTTTTAATAAACTGACTTTCGATTATCTATATAGGTTAAGCAACAATGGTGACCAACCTCCCACCAGAAGCAAAGGAAAAATGGAATGAGGTCACCCTCACTAAGAACCCCGAAGAGCGGCTACGCCTCATGGGGGAGTTTCTCAGTATCGTACCCAAACACAAAGGAACCGACCGGATGATCAGCCAGGTAAAGAAGCAGATGGCTACACTCCGGGAGGAGATCGAGAAGAAGAAGCGACAACAGAAGATTGGGAGAGGCGGACCAATTTACTTCGTCCCTAAGGCAGGGGCAGCCCAAATAGTTATCATCGGCCCCACAAATGTTGGGCGAAGCAGCCTGCTTAGAGCAGTTACCAAAGCCCAGGTCGAGGTCACACCTTACCCTTTTGGCACAAAGGTTCCCGTCCCAGGGATGCTCCCCTATGAGGACATCCAATTTCAACTTGTAGAGATCCCAGCCATCGTCGAAGGTAGCAGTGAGGGGCGAGCAGACGGCTATATGAAGCTGAGTGCAGCTAGGAATGCCGACGGCATCATAATAGTCGTCGACGTCAGGGACGACCCCGCGGGAAACTTCCTGATGGTCGCACAAGAGCTAGCAAATAGCCGTATATTAATCGTGGAACCCAACGGGGAAGTGCAGATTGAAAAACGGGGTGGTACTCAGATCCAGTTTCTCTGGGAAGGAGAACTCGTTGGCTGCTCGACGGAGGAGGTAATTGCTCTACTCGCCGAGTATAAAATAAGGTCCGCCCTCATCAGGATCAATGACAAAGTTACACTAGAAGACGTTGAAGATGCGATCTTTGGTAACGTCGTTTACCGACCCACACTAGTGGTTGCCAACAAGGCTGACCTTCGTCCAGATTCCAACCTTATACAGAAGCTCAAGAAAGCGGCTGATCCCATCGAGGTTGTCGTTGCCTCCGCTGAGCACACACCGGATCTCACCACCATTCTGGGAGACAAACTTTTCAGACTCCTCGATATAGCCCGAATCTACACGAAGGAGCCAGGAAAGGAACCAGCGAAGACCCCGATGGTCTTCCGGAGCAGCGTAACCGCCGGTCAGCTTGCAAGGATAATACACAACGACTTCTATAGGAACTTCAAGTACGCTCGGATTTGGGGGCCAGCTGCGAAGTTTCCAAACGAGAAAGTGGGGCTCGATAGAAGGCTCACCGATGGTACCGTAATCCAGCTTTACACTTGATGTCCTATAAATACGTCTTTAGCTCAGCATTTATTATGGTTAATCTCGGTCTCGATCACATTCACCTCTATGTTAAGGACTTAGATGAGGCGGTTAGATTCTATGAGATGATAGGGCTCAAGTTCATCCAGAACACAAGTCACGGCGGGAAAGCAGCTTTGATGAGAGCGCCAAGTTCACCAATAGCCTTCGAAATACAGGAGATCAGAGCAATCGAGAATCCTGGACTGAACCACCTCGCATTCACGGTTGACGACTTAGATACCCTCTGTGACAACTACAAGGCAAACGGAGTCGATGTGGATGGGCCACTCGACAACAAGGCAACAGGGAGGCGTCTAGCTAATATCCGAGATCCACATGGCTTCCTCATTCAGCTAGTCCAGAAGAAGTAGCAATCACTTCAAGAATCATCGGTGATAAAATGCTAAGAAAGACTGAACTTGACCAGAGCATTGCTTGGCTCACAGCCAAAGCTTCAGCTCCCGTCAAGTACCTGACGCAAATCCACCTTCTGGGTGTCAAGCCCGATTCGGGTGAGGCAGAAGCACTTTGGGAAAACGTTGAGATGTACGACCAGACCCGCGAGATATTCTCTAAGCAAGCAGAGGATGGATCGTGGTGTGCAGGCGGTTCTTGGGCTCCAAAACCCAGCTACTTACCTGGGAACGGATACACACCGGTCAGCCCAAAATATGTTACAACTGTCTGGCTTCTCTCACTCCTTGGGGACATGGGATATACTGTTAGAGACAGACGCATTGAGAAAGCCTGTGAGTGGACTCTCGGTTGGCAGCTTCCCAACGGCGTTCTCTCTGAGAAACGAGGACAGCTGACAGAAGCGGATTATAACCTGAATCCCCGGAATGTACCCTGCAGGATGAGTATTCAACTCGCAGGGCTGACAAAGGTCGATGCAGGGAAAGACTTGAGGGTGAGAAAAGCGCTTGACCTCCTCGTCCGTTGGCAAAGAGAAGACCACGGTTGGCTCTACGAGGGGCACAGGGATGGCACTTCTGCTCCTTATGAGATTTGGAATAGAAGCTGTCCCTGGTCCACCTTCTTCTCGGTAACTGCACTTTTCCACGCAGACATCACATATCGGGAGACAGCGAGAAGTGGTCTTGATTTTCTCCTTTGGCACCTCGACAGGAAAACGCCGGACCAGATCACCCAATTTTTCTGGCACGGTCACGAGCCTGTGAAGGAGTTGCTTATGTTTTCGGAGATGGGCTATGATCCAGGGCAGAAGTCTATACAGCTTCTTCTTGATTGGCTTGAGGGTATGCGAGACCCAACCACTGGCTCTTACCTGTATAAGGGAAAGTCAGTCTCCAAGATGAGTAGACGCGAGGATGGTGGCGACCCCCGAGTTATGAGATACAGACTCTATCACCTCATCGAGGCGGATTGGCTAACCTACTGGGCGACTCGCATAATAAGCAACTTCATGTGAACATTTGCCACAAATTAAAAAAAAATTTGATAACTTGATAATTATGAGTCGAATAAAGATTTGTCAAAATAGACTTCTTAAGGACCTAAGAATTTCGTTTCCTCGCATAATAGTTGCCTAATTTTTCAACTAAAATCTATCTTCTCGATTGTTACGCAAGTTATTTCCATTCAAACGAGGAAACAATACTGATCTATATGAATAATCCCACTTTAGGTGGCGACCTGTCGGACCTACCTCGACTAAGAGACGCCAAGAGAAAGAGGTTCAGTAGCTATGACCACACTGGCGGAAACAAGGACTACTTCGTCGTTCCCAGCGGTGAAACCGTGGTACTCGCGGATATGAAGGGCGCTGGATGCATTAAACATATCTGGGTAACTATTCGCAGCCGCGACGAGTACTATTTACGAAAACTCGTTCTACGAGCCTACTGGGACGGTGAGAAAGACCCTAGCGTCGAAGTCCCTATAGGTGACTTCTTCGGTATGGGCCATGCCCTCTGCAAGAACTTCGTCTCCGCCCCACTCCAGATGAGCCCTGAAGATGGAAAAGGCTTCAACTGCTGGTGGCCCATGCCCTACTCAAAAGGTGCACGCATCACTGTTGAGAACCAGGGAAGCTGGGACTGCGAGGCATTCTACTATTATGTTGACTATGAGGAGCACAACAAGCTCCCAGAGGGTTTTGGAAGGTTCCATGCGTGGTGGAACCGCGAGAATCCTACTGACGGTGATCCAGATGATGAGTGGGATAATCCTCAATGGCTCTTCCGAGGTGAGAATAAAGACGGCAAGAACAACTACCTCATCCTCGAAGCCGAGGGCAAAGGCCATTACGTTGGCCTAAACATGAATATCCACAATCTCCGCTCTACCCAGCGTTTCAACTGGTATGGCGAGGGTGACGATATGATCTTCATAGACGGTGAGACTTCTCCTAGCCTAGTTGGCACAGGCACAGAGGACTATTATGGTATGAGCTGGTGTCCCACCCAGGAGTACTGCGCCCCTTATCATGGGCTTCCCCTCCCGGGCAGTGATAAGAATTGGAATGGCAAAGTCACTTGGTACCGCTATCACATCCCAGATCCAGTATATTTCGAGAGCTCGATCAAGGTCACAATAGAGCACGGCCACGCTAACAAGCGTAGCGATGATTATAGCAGCACCGCTTACTGGTACCAAACCGAGCCTCATAAGAAATTTAAACCCCTCCCACCAGTACAGAAGCGTCTACCGAGGGAGAAGCCATGAAGGTAGGAGTTTTCAGCCCTAACGACGCTCGCCCCTGGGTCCGAGAGGACAACATCAACCATATGCTCAACCAGGAGAAAATCCTCATTGATGCTCTCAAAAAGGCTAAGGTCAAGGTCACTCGGGGTGGTGAAAAACACCAAAAGATGGATCAGATCGCCTGGAACACTAGACTCGTCCAGGAACACATCAAATACATCGCTGACGCGAAACCTGAGACCCTCATCATCAATCAGGGGAGCTGGACCTTTCCTTGGGACAGTGTTGACGCTGTTAAACGCTATGCCGCCGAGACATGTGACATCCCCCGCGTCATAATGTTCAGCCACAAAGACCCTACAGTACCCGGTCTCGTCGCAGGCATGGCTGCAGGCGGGGGGTTAACACGCATTGGCGTTCCATTTAGCCACGTCTTTGGCGACATTAAAAGCGATGAAACTGTAACTAAGCGCCTCTTGACAATCATCAAATTCAACGAACGCCGCGCAGCTGAATCTGTTAATGCTAAAAATGTCATTCAGAACCTTAAAGCGCAAAAATACCTAGCCCTCGGCGGTATGAGTCTCAAGATGCCAACTACAACCGCTGACGTCGATCAGTGGCAGAAGCTCTTCGGCATAAGTTATGAGGCTCTCGATCAATCGGAGATGCTCCGCAGAGCATTAAAGATGGTTGAGTGGAGCGGGAAACCCGGTGAAGGCAAGTTCACGATCATAGACCCCCGATTAGTAAAGGCGGCCGACCACATCCAGAAGCACGGTACAATCGATTACAGCCGCCCAAAGCTCAAGGAGTTCGCTAAGCTGCTTCTTCAACTTAGTCTCTACTACGCGGGTGAGGATATCGCTGATGAGTATGCAGTCACCTTTGCTGGTGTAAAATGCCAAGACGAGTTAAGCAGCCAGCAATGCACTGCATGCTTAATGGCCGCCTTCCTCGGTAATGACGTTGGTCCTGACGGCAAACCAAAAAAGATAATTCCGGTAGCCTGCGAGAACGACATGGACTCCGCCCTTACCCAGCTAATGATGCATCTTGCAACAGGTAAGCCGGCTGGCTTCGGTGATTTCCGAGATGTCGAGGACGGAATCCTATACATTGTCAATTGCGGTCAGCATCCTCCTTACTTCTTCGGCGACCCTGAGATGGACTCAGTGAAGAAACTTGATAACATTGAGTACATGGGCCAGGAGATTTTCTATGACGCAGGTGGTAGCAGCGTGCGTGGGCGAACACCTGGTGGACATACCATGACCGTCGCTCGTCTAGGTCGCGAAAACCTCCGTTATAGGCTTGTCGCAAGTGCGGTCAAAACCCTCCCCGTGGAGCCGGAGGAACACGAGAAATACAATCTGAGTTGGCCAATAATTAAGGGTAGAATACCTATGACCGACGATGAGATTATCAACGTCTGGCCTTGTAACCACCTAGGATTCGCCTACGGTGACCTTACTCCTGTCCTCGCTGAGATTGCCCATCGCCTCGATATCGGCTACACCATTTATGATGCCGACGGAAATAAGTATCACAAACCGACGTGATTATTATGACCTACCTTGTGGGAACTGACATAGGCACCCTCGGAACGAAAACTATCGTCGTTGATGCTGAGGGTAAAGTCAAAGGCTCAGCCTTCCAAGAGTATGGAGTATCCACCCCTAAACAGGGCTGGGCTGAGCAGTGGCCGGAAGTCTGGGAGACCGCCGTCCACTCAACAATTAAGAGAGCTATTGAGAAAGCAAAAATTGACCCTGTAGACATTGCAGGATCATCAATAAGTAGCCTTTATGGTGGCAGTGGTATCCCTCTCAACTCTGAAATGAAACCGATTCGCCCCTGCATCATATGGGCAGACCGCCGAGCCACAGATGAGTGCCACTGGCTGAAAAACAACTTAGGCGCAGATGTCCTCTTTAAAACCACAGGCAACGTCATCGACCCATACTACGGATACACAAAAATGCTTTGGATCAAGAACAAGGAACCCGACAACTGGCAGAAAATACGCCGCTTCGAAACTCCAAATGCATTCGTAATTCGTGGACTCACCGGAGAGGAGAGCGTTGACTACAGTAGCGCTGGTAACTACGGCGGTATCTTCAATATTCATATGCGCAACTGGTCGGAGGAGATGATGACCGAGTTAGGTATACCGAGAAGTCTGTTCCCCGAAACAATTTTGAGCTCAGAAGACATCGTCGGTGAAGTCACCGCTGAGGCAGCTGAAATCACTGGTCTTCCCAGGGGGTCACCTGTTTGCGCTGGGGGGATTGATGCGAGCGTCAGTGCCCTTGCAGGAGGCGCCATTAGAGATGGTGACCTCGCCTCGATGCTCGGTACAAGCATGTGTAACGGCTTCATCAGTCACATCCCCCGCCTCTCTCCGAGGATGATCAATCTACCCTATGTTGTCAATGGCCGAAAATACACATATAGCTTCACTGGGATCTCCACAGCAGGATATTGTGTGCGCTGGTTCCGCGACCAATTCGGTCAGCAGGAGAAAAGCGTCGAGCAGTCGACAGGCATCGATGCCTATAAGCAGCTCGATGACCTTGCCACTAAGGTAGCAATCGGTAGTGATGGGCTCATTTTTCTCCCTCATCTTATGGTTGGAGAGCGAGCTCCATATTGGGATGAACACCTGCGAGGTGGTTTTCTCGGTCTTAGTGTTTATCACAGTCGAGCTCACATGTTTCGTGCCATCCTTGAGGGCGTCGCTTATGCGATGCGTTTCAGCCTTGAAGCCGCATGGGAGACAGGTATAAAGGTAAACAGAGCTACCCTCGTTGACGGTGGTGCCCGTTCCCCTCTTTGGAGGCAAATAATCGCCGATGTTACGGGAGTGCCTATGAGTTACATCCCTGGTGCACAAGGCGCTCCCCTCGGCGACGCCATCCTTGCAGGTCTCGGCACGGGTGTCCTCAACGACCACAAGATCATTGAGAGTTGGATTCCAGAAAAGATACCCATGAAGCCGATCCCTGAGAATATACCTAGATACCAGACTTTCTACGCTCTATACAGAGAGAGTTTAGAGGCGAATAGAACTCTTTTCAAAATGATTAACGATGCAGAGGTCTAATTCCTATCTCTAATTTAATTTTAGTTCTAAAAAATATGACATATAGCAGAACTCCAATGTGTGTGCGATTATAGTAAAGATAAAAAAAGCGTTTATAGGATAACGCGTGCGTCCACGACACGCGCACCCTTCTCATAGACGAGAATAGGGTTCATGTCGAGTTCCTTGATCTCGGGACACTCAATCAGCATCTTACTCGTGTCGAGAAGGATTTCGACGATGGTATCCTTATCAGCTTTCGGCATACCACGGGCACCTTCGAGTATCTTTTTCGCCTTGATCTCCTCCAACATCTCCCAGGCGTCATCCTTAGTAATTGGAGCGAGGCGGAAGCTGACGTCTTTGAGTATTTCGACGAAGATTCCCCCAAGGCCAAACATGATGGTAGACCCGAATGTTGGATCATTAGTTGATCCAATGATGATCTCGGTTCCTTTCGGAGCCATCTCCTGTATAAGTATGCCCTCGATCACGGCGGTGGGAACATTATTCTTAATATTTGTGAGGATCTTCTGGTAGCCTTCTCTTATACCCTTCTCCTCATTAACGCCAACAATGACGCCGCCAGCGTCGCTCTTGTGGAGGACCTGAGGCGACACTATTTTGAGGACAATGGGGAAACCGATCCTTTTAGCAGCTTCGACCGCCCCATCCTCAGTCCTTGCTACCTCAATCTTTGTTATAGGCATACCATATAAGCCGCATAGCATCTTCGCTTCATGCTCAAATAGAAATCCCCTATTCTCGGCCTTGGCAACCTCGAATATCTTGTTTATCTTAGGGTCCCTCATGGGTAACCTTCCTGAACTCTAACTAGGGATACCCTCTCCGCTTTTAAAAATATGGGGTCCGTACATCAACTCTCTACGGCGGGTAAGATGTACTCATTTAATAGCCTGCGAGGGTTCTCGAAATTTTCCTCGTTGTGACCTGTGAAGACCACAACCATATCTTTTTCAGGGAAGATATATATGAACTGGCCAGCATAGCCCATCGCACAATAGTATCTATCCCTCTCATTGACCCACCACTGAAAGCCATAGCCTGGAAAGATGTCAGAATCAATTTTCCTCGAAACGGCTTGTTTGATCCAGGTCTCGGATACTATTCTCCTCCCATCCCAGAACCCGTTGCGAAGAAAAAGATACCCAAATTTAGCCATATCCTGCGGTCTAAGAAATAATCCGTAGAACCCCCACTGCCTCCCTTTTGAATCGTTTCTCCACTTGACATCAGTAATCCCTAGGGGTTCAAAGAGCTTCTCTCTGGCATAATTGAGGGTAGCCAAGCCAGTCTTTTCGATAATGATTGCTGATAGTAGGTGAGAGTTAGCATTTGTGTACTTGAATCTCGTTCCCGGTTGGACCGTGACATTCAGATCCAAAGCGTACCTCACTGCATCATCAGCTTCAATTAGTCTATCCAGCCAGATCCAGTTATCCGGATAGTCATCCCTCGCGTCTATCCCCGAAGTCATTGTCAATAGGTTCTTTAAGATGAGATTATGCTTCCAGTCATTCATATTTCCAGGCATGTATTCAGGAAGGAGGTCGAGGACCTTGGCGTCCAAGCTAGGTATCTCCCCCCCGTCGAGAGCTATGCCTACAAGGGTGCTGACAACACTTTTAGTGCAGCTATACACGTGGTGTTTAGTCGTAGCGTTATATGATCCAAAATACTCTTCCACAGCGATGTAGCCATGCCGTATGACCAGAACACTGTCTATTGTCGGCATAGTCGTCTTTATACAGGTGATCATCGTGTTGAGTCTAATACTATTAAGACCTAGACTCTCTGGAGATGAGCTCTTCCAGCTGTCAGTCGGCCAGTAAACTGGTAGGGGGGAGGGCGTTGTGGATTTAACTCCTAATCCCAAGCTATTGTATAAGACGTAACATCCCGCGATGCCCATGAAAATGATCGCCACCGCTAGCACAACCTTCTTCGAAAACATTTTATGATCAATTTTCCTTAACAGCGGATAGATTTGAATAAAGAAGGTATTTAGAGGTTAATATTAC
Source organism: uncultured Candidatus Bathyarchaeia archaeon (assembly GCA_964537625.1). Classification (GTDB taxonomy): domain Archaea; phylum Thermoproteota; class Bathyarchaeia; order TCS64; family TCS64; genus UBA8941. The sequence continues at coordinate 1,449 of CAZIAF010000065.1, read as the reverse complement.
TCCTCATCGAATTTCTTTTTGGTTCTCATTGTAGAAGAAAGATAACTAGATCAACGCGTGCGCATTAAACTTGTGTCTACTCAGACCCGCTAATAACCGTTTAATGCATCAGCATGCATATTTCATCTGTGCTCTATGGCATACGCCTCATTATCTACGACCTCGACGGGACCCTCATAGACTCCACCGAAGCTATAGTCGAGACCTTCAACAGGGTCATGGCTGAACTAGGGGAGCCAAATATCCCAAAGACCATGATTCGGGAGATGATAGGGCTACCTCTGACCGAGATGTTTAGGCGAGTCCTACCAGTGGATAAGCAAAGTATCGTCCAGACATGCTGGAATAGGTATATCGAAATATACTCCGATATCGGGCCAAGGAAGACCAAAATACTCCCTAACGTTCTGGAGACTTTGGCCCGCTTCAAAGATGTCGGCTATTTGCAGAGCATCGCCACTACGAAGAGGTCAGATATAGCATGCCATCTCCTCGCAAAGCTTGATCTGCTCAATTATTTTGACTTAGTCCTCGGGATAAACAACGTCACTTCCCCAAAGCCCGCGCCAGACATCATCAACCTGACGCTGCGACGTCTTGGGGTCGAGCCAAATGAGGCCGTCTTCATCGAGGACACCACGATTGGGCTCGAGGCGGGTAAGAGAGGGGGGGTCTACACCATCGGAGTGACCACGGGGACCCACGACAGGGAGAGACTTGCGACGCTTCACCCCGACTATATCGTGGATAGCCTGGAGGAGCTGACTCATTTGCTGGTACATTAGCATTTTATTGTGAGACGTAGCGACCCCACGGTGTTGATCATCGAAGCATCGAAAATGGATGCCTTCGTATACTCCTGATTGATGAAAGATGGATCTCTAGATCCCACCAAATTGGGCTCTCTGCGAACTCGAAGCTTCAACTAAGGTTGGTTAACTCTTGGATTTACTGTCGCGAACTCTTGATTGAGAAAATGGTGTTAGGGTTACATTACTGCTTTCTCAGCGGCTTTGAGTCCCTGCTCCAAGAGCGCGACGATCTCGTCTATCTCCTCGCGTTTGACGCAGAGGGGTGGACCGATCTGGATGTGGTCTCCAAGTGTTCCATCTATTGTTCCTGCACCAGGGTATATGATGAGTCCACGGTCCCAGCATTCCTTGAAGACTCTTTGGTTGAATTCGAGTTTTGGATCTATGGGGTCTTTAGTTTTTTTATCTTTGACGAATTCTACTCCAGCGAAGAGACCGAGACCACGGACATCGCCAACAGTCGGATGGTCATTTAACTCCTTAAGTCGTTTCATGAGGTATTTGCCATTCTTCTCAGATTTTTCGACGAGTTTATGTTTAATTAGGTAGTCGAGGCAGGCTGACCCTGCTGCACAGCAGAGTGCGTGGTTGCCATAGGTGTGTCCGTGGGCAAATGGACTCTTGAACGTTTGATAGA
>CAZIAF010000064.1:0-10733 GCA_964537625.1 uncultured Candidatus Bathyarchaeia archaeon | reverse complement strand
CAAAGGTCTCGGACTGCCAGGCGTAAAGCGGATTTGGTCTTAGAGATCATCAAGGACCAGAAGACATTGTGGATGCTGCCAGGGAATACGACCTCAAACAGAGCGAGATCCAGAAATGGATTGAGATGTTCATGGAATATCGCCGACAAGGTCTACGGGCTAATCCGCTCCTGGGAGAAAGAGGCCCGGATGATATAGCGGGCCAGGTTCTCCATGGACTTCACGGTGCGAAAATAACCTCTATGTTGAGCTCTATTAGCGATCTAAAAAACATAGTTAACATTGTGCGTTGGAGGGTGAATTCGATGATTTGCATGGGCTCCCCCCTTCTTCGAAATATCTTTAACCATGTCATGCGAAGCTCTTGGCCGCTGGTCCCGAACAAAAATGACTTTGACCCAAAATCATAATCCTGAAGTTTATGGCTTGACACCATGGCATCCTCTTAGTCGGTGCGCAATCTTCCACCGATCACAGATAAAACCCAGTGCCTCGTCAAAAAAATACACCATCGACATAATCATGACACCTAATTCTACGGCGTGATAGCGTGGGATATTGTGCGTGAGAGCAAGATGAAAAACGTGTGATGCTATAGCAAGGACAGCTAGAGGCCAAGCACGCGTCATAAGCAGAAAAAACATAGACACTGTAAGTAGAATACTCAGTATCGGAAAGCCGCTAAAGCCCAATCCACGCCAAGCAAAAAGTGGGAGAGTCTTCACATAGCGAGCGAGGTTGTCAAAGCTGAACGGAGCTACTTCACTCAGTCGATGGTGACCAGCTTCGAGCTCACGGCCAAGAGCCATACCTTGATAGAAGTACTGCACTGCGCAGCGCCAGTCACCTCCATTCATTGCCGTGATATCTTGTGCAAAAGGGGAAGCGCCGACTCTTTCAATGCCCATGTCAAAGGCAATTTCTCTATTAAAGCGCTGACATTTGCCTCCTTGGTCGAAATCATCTGGTTCTACTCCGATTACACCACCGACAAAACCCCGCCACCGCGGATGTGTGAATGCATAAGCCATACATGCCAGCTCGCTATTAGCATATTTCGTGACCATAATTAGCCGAACTGCTGCAACCGTCTTTCCTCTGACGGATATCGCAGGTTCACCATATAGCCGAGTGTTTCGAGCCAGCCAAGGGGTAACAACTAGAACAAAGGTCAGCAGCACAAATCCGGCTCGTTTCAAGCTGAAACAAGCGACAGCGACAATTGGTACGACCGCAATATAAAGAAACTGCGCTTTCGTGAGGGCAAGGAAACCTAGTACTAATCCCAGACCGACCCAGCTACGCCATGTTCCTTTCATAGAAAAGTATGTAAGCGCCGATACAATCGTCAATAACAACATTGCCATCGGGTCATTGTTAAATCGATTAACCATGCGTGGAATTGTGGTAAATGTTATACAAGCTACTATCACGGTTAGCCCCCACGCGGCAATGCGGTTTCGAGACATAGACCAGGCGAGACCGGATGCGAGCCCAGCGACCAACGCCAAAATCACGGCATTCAGTACTTTAAATACGCAGTGGTGTTGTATTGCCAGGCAATGTGGCTCTACTTGGTCAAGGCCTGTTAGAAGCAGCAGTCCCGCAGTGGCGAAGGGCCAAGCAGGCTCACGCATCATATCAGGTGTGGGGGCAGGGCTATCAATGCTTGAAAATACTCGATATCGAATTAGGATTGATGCCGCAGTTAGGTTTTCTTTTCCATCCGCAACGAGTGGTTCATTGTCAATTAGACGAGTCAGAACAAGCAGACAAATGGCAACGGCCACGCAACCAACACCGATTGCACAAATCGTTAGATGAGTGGAAATTTTCTTGTTCATTCAGACCTAGAGCTGGACCGAACATTAACAAAAAACAAGCGATATCCCGCGATGGAGTTTGTATCTTTAAGTGAAATATTTGAGTTTGGCAACAAAGTCTCAATAATGTATCTCTCGGCATCAGAATCCTGTCGCACTAACAGAACGGCAACGTCGAACTGCCTCATTAACTCAACTGTCTTGGAAGCATCCAGTGCCTCCCCGTTTATCGCGTTGAAGAGCTGGATTCTCCTATTGAACTCGGTCGCAGGGAGAACTGTTTGGAACATGATCGGGTAAGTATGCCCGGGCATCACAAGCCTAACCTCCGGTGCAAGAAACGGCAGCCAAGCACCAACCTCCCCGCTGGCAAGAACGGCCCCTTGTGATGCGAACCTCTTGAGTTCGACCGAGATTTCCTGCGCTGAAGTGAATTCAGCAGGGACCTTGGGTGAAGGCCAGTGCCACGTCACGTTATTCGACGGCGCCAATGTCCAGCGTGCAGCACCAAGAAAAAACATAAGCACCACGATTCCGGTCACCGCGCCAGGACTGAGAACTTTCCGTGTCTCCCGTCGTGGTGACAATATAGGCGAAATGGTAGCTGCCAGGGCAACCGCCAACAGGAGCGGGACAGGTGCGGACCACGCCCAACGCCAACTCATGTTACGAGACGATAGACCGGACAGCAGTTCGGATAGCCATGGGTTGAATACCAGCACAAGCACTGCAGTGGCCAGCAGGGTGTATTCGCGTCTCTGGACACCAAGACCCAGGGCCCCGACCCCGAGAGGGAATATCGCTAGTGCGATCGCCTCGCGAGCGCTGAGACCAAGCGAGGCGTTTATCGGCAGGAACGTTCCGACTTCATGCAGCGATGCGGCTCTACCGCCTGCTAATTTCAACCAAGCGCCGAGCACCGCAGGATAGATGAGCGTCGTCAGAATTAAGCCCGCCATGACAATAAAGACACGCATGTTGTGCCGCATTGCTGAGGCTAAGATCACTGCGGTCGCCGCAAACGAGCAGACCAATCCAGAGGAGGACACGCCGATCGCTGCGACCTGAGCAAAAGCCAGAAAAGTCCAATTCCCGAACGAAGGACGACGCAACAGCATGAGCCCAGCGATCAGGGTCATCGGTATGGTGAGAGCGATCAGCAGTGCCTTACCCTGAAACAACCTCACAAAAATGAAATTTCCATAGGATCGATGAGTCTCCCCCCATGCCAGCGCAATCAAAATGAAGATGCCTACCCCGAATATCGCTGCCCTGTAAGGTAGGAACCATCTCGCAAACAGGAACGCTACGCCGACCGTCAAAGCTGCTGTTAGCCCAGGCAGCAATAGATAATAGACCGTCAGGAGGTCGAGCCCGGTCCATTCGACCAAAAGCGCAACGAGTGTCTCGTATGAGGCAAGCCGGTAAGGTGCAAAGCGGAAAGGCTCCGAAATAGTCCCCAGCCAGGCATCGAACGTGAGCGGCGCACGTTCTGGGAAGCGCAAGGTTTGCGCGGCGATCTGAATGAAACTGGAGTCATCGGCGTCGGGACGGTGAGATGCCAGCGTTACGGCCACGGCGACAAGAGCAAGAACTACGAGAAGCAAGGAAGTACCGCGTGTGACATGGGCCGGGGCCGGGACAGCCGGCGAGAGCGCCGCTTTTGCTTTGGAAAATGTGCGTTCCTGACGTGTTAGCCACCACATCAAGGCAAACCCGATCAGTGCAATACCGTATCGGAGGTCATAGGTCGGCGTGACCATTAGCAGGGCAGTGATTGCTACGAACCAAACGATAGGGACTGTGCCCTGCAGTCCTGTTGGGGAAGGTGTATGTTCGACCTGTTCGGTATACGCGAGGGAAAAGTGCTCAGCTCCCCAAGCGGCCAATAGGGCCACAGGCAGACTGGCCACGGCCGATCCGAGACTTAACGTTCGCCAAGGAATGCCGCCAAAAGTCGCCGCGTGATACGCCAGCGTCCACATGGCAAACAGCAGCATGAAGAACGACACAACCCATGCGGCAGCGGCGTCAATATTGAGGATGCGCCAGCGAGAACGAATTGAGCGGATTGGCAAAGTGATCACAAGCTACCCGCCGGCCGCGCCGTACCTGCAGCGACATTTGGTTTTCGTTCGGGTATTAGCATAGACAATAGAAAAAAGATAACATCCCCAACCACCGTCACCATCCGCCCAAGTACGATAGCCGGAAGCAGATCGGCTTCTGTGATAATCGAGTGCAAAATGGTAAAAAGCGGCAATTCCCGTACACCGACACCGGCAGGGGCGCCGGGGTAACCAGACCGGCTAGCCAAGCGACGACGTAGGCGCCACAGAGGCCCACGATTGACGAGTCAGTGATTGCGCCGGGAGAAACTACAAGAGACAAGATAACAAAAAAACAAATACTGGAAAGGGCGAGAAATACGACATACCATCCCAACCCGAGTGCCATCCAAGGTCCAACCCAACGGTATGCGCTCCACGTAGTGACTCCAACCGCCGCAAAATATGCGGACAATGCCATCAGGTCGGTCACCCCATCCAAAAAAAAAGTGACCACGAGAACTGCAAACAAGCTGCCAGCGGCGGACATGAGGCCAAGTTCCCACACTGCCGACTTGGCCACCGGCCAGGGTGGTAGACCCGCTGCCTGTCCAATGGCTTGCCGACTTGCGAGATGTAAGATGTTGCCGGGTACATACTTAGCCAGCTGCGTTATGTCATAAGTCCGTACGACCCAGCGCGTGCTCGCAACAATCCCAAAATGCTTAAGCAGATCTCGCCAAGCTAATGCCAACAGCAGCTTTGCCGTGCCATAGGTCACTGTCAGAACGAGCAGCGCAAGCAACGTACCGCATGAAAACTTTGAAAACTCAATGTGGCTCCCGTATTCCCCCAACTTCATAATGACGAAGACCACGCCGACTATGCCCAGGCCCGAACCTGCCCAGGGCAGGGTACGTTTTAGGTGAACGGATGCCACGGTGGGACTGACCGCCGTGACGGCGGCATAGCAGCATCGTCCAGGGTATAGGCGTGCGGAGCTCTTCCACGTCGAAATAACGTGACACGAGGCCCAAAAATTGACCTTGAGACCACCGTTGGATGTGACCCGGAGTGTTGCCAAAATCAGCCCAATACTTGCCTCGGGCCATGTTCATGGCGCTCCAAAGTGGCTCGCGCGGAACGCTAATGATGAGATAAGGGCTGGCGATTGACTGTAAGGCGTTAAGGCCATCCTCGGGCCTTTCTAGATGTTCCAGCACTTCGCTACAGACCACCAAGTCTGCGGACTCCAACGCCGGACTCAAATCATAGATACTACAGGTCTTGAAAATTTCAGTTGGTAGCTTGTGCTCAGTTGCGTTAGCCCGCGCCAAATCAATAACGGCACTTGAGAAGTCGCTACCTCGCGCCACGATGCCTTCTTTCACCCACTTTAGGGTCCAATAACCCTCCCCACAACCAACCTCATGAATTGAAGTTGGCTTGACCCTATCCACCAGCTCGGTCAAGGCGGACTCGAAGCCCTGCATGAGCCATCGCGCGATGGGATTGCGAGATCCGTACTTGTCGTAGGCGTTACCGACCACTACGCCGTTTTCTCTGAGTCCTCCCGAAATTTTCATAAGAAATCCCTGTTTCGCTGAAACACGGCTAGCTGATTGGCGCCAAGCAGAAAGCGCCGGTAGACGGCAAGAATTAGACCACAGTCGTTTGCCAAGGCATCTAACCGAACGCGGTTCAGCAACTCTTCGTGTTCGTCATTGGCATGTCTGCTAAAAAACCTAATCGATGCACCGGCTGTATGCACCCAACCCACGGCGGGATGCGGTGTCGTGCATACAATGGAATTTTCGGGTGCATCTCCAAGCCGATCGGCCAGATCACGGAGACATGCCGCAGGATCCTGGATGTGTTCGATGACGGCCAAACAGATTATCGTGTCAAACGCTGGTTCGACAGGTGGTAGCGTCGATTGAAAGCGATGTTGCGGATGCAGCCTAGAGGCTCGCTCAATCGATAACCCGTTCACATCAACTCCAAGGTATTGATCTGGAGGCACCCAATCTGCTATCACCCCAGAACCACAACCAAAATCCAGAACCCTGCCCTTAAGGTAGGGCCTTGCTGCCTTTACCCGTTGCGACCTAAGAAAAGGGGATAGCAACCCTTCCACGCCTTGGTCAGCCATGTCTGTTTTCCTGTTTATTTTCTGCTCGTGCTTCGATGCGTGTTTGCTTAACAGCATAGCGGATGTCCTCCAGCAGCTTCCGGTTTGCCGCCAAAAGGTCAGCCAAGAACGCCACCAGAACGGTCTGAAATCCCATTCCCAAGAGTACCGCCGCCAGGATCACAGATTGGATGTGGCCTTGACCATCCCCGGTGAGATAGAAATATAGAAATCGGAGTCCGAGGAACAAGCCGGCACCGAACAATAATGTGGCGATAGCGCCGAAAAAGCGAAACGGGCGATAAACCACAAAGATGCGCACCATTGTCATTACCGATTGCCGAATGTAGGATGGAATGCTCTTGACTAACCGCGAAGGTCTCAGATCAACATTGACTCTCACCGGCACCGACATGACAGACATGTTATGCTGTCCGGCTTGGATCATTGTCTCTAAGGTGTAGGTATAGTCGTTGAATACTACAAGACGTTGCGCAGCTCTTCGGCTCATAGCTCGAAAACCACTCGGAGCATCCTGTACATCTGTTCCACTGAGAGTGCGAACTACATAACTTCCCAGTTTCTGTAACAGTTTCTTGAGCAGTGAAAAGTGGCCAATGGCATCGATGGGCCTTGACCCCACCACGATATCGGCTCTGCAGCCGACTACTGGTGCAACAAGCGCGGGTATGTCTTCCGCATTGTATTGGTTGTCTGCATCAGTATTGACTATCACATCGGCCCCAAATCGCAAAGAGGCATCAAGCCCAGTCATGAAAGACTTGGCAAGACCCTGATTGCGCGTATGGCGAACGATGTGGTTCACTCCGTTTTCCTGAGCGATTTTGACAGTCTCATCAGTGCTGCCGTCGTCAACGATCAGCCACTCGACGGAATCAAATCCGGGCACTTCACGAGGCAACGCTGAAAGTGTGACTGGGAGCGCTTCTGCCTCGTTATAGCAGGGTATTTGAATAATAAGCTTCATTTACGGAGGCCTTTCGAGCCCTTTTGATTTTTGCGAATAGGGCGTAGAAACTCCACGGGAAGCCCTTTCTTGTAGAAATTGTCCTACCGCTTCCCTCTATACCTACTCATCCACCAACTCTCTTATCGTCTTCAATCCGGTCCTGAGCCCAAATGAGCTCTCTGGCTCTGCGTGCAACCAAAGCCCTTGCCTCGGGTAGCAACCTCCCCTATATCTCCATTATCAGTTTCGATCCACGAATTACGTTGTACGCCATCAAAGTGAAAAAAGCGAGCGGCGGCGAGATCGTTGATCAGGTGAGGCATAATCGTTCGCTTGATGAGGCCAATCGGCATGTTCTTGATGTAAACCCACTCCAGGTTGCGGTGGTTGTAATAGACCGAGTTGGGAGTGTCCTCGCCGATGCTGCCTTTTCCCACGTAATACGCGCCCGTATTGTCTAAGCCTACTTCTTTCCTGGATAAGGCCCGGACCTCCCCCGCGCACCGTCTAATAAACCTCCCACGATCATACCTAAATACTGACGGCGAGGCGAGACGGCGACCATTAGGATAGCGAAAATCACCACTAGTCGCAGCACGTCATTTAATATCCATCTCATATTTGCATACCTACGTTTGTATAACAAGAGACTATTGCGGAACATGTAGTAGTATCTTACCGAACTATGCCGTGGCAGGTTTCGCCATCGTCCGAGCCAAATCCGCAACGGACGCTCGCCAAGCTGATGCTCCATCACCGCTTCGCAGACCACATACGCAATGTAGCCGCGCTCATTTGCCCTCAAGAACCACTCGGTGTCAACATGGTCAATGAACAGCGTAGCGTCCATACAGCCTACTTGGGCAATGGTGCTGAGGGGAATCAGACACCCAGAGGAAACAAGAAAATCAGCGCGGATATATGGCTGCAAAACCTGTTCGCAATAAATCGTCTTGAATTTGAGCAGCCCGAAACGCACAATTGCGGACGAGTGACCCGTGCGAGGGTCGATGTACCTCGGGCCAACCGCCGATACCCGAATGCCGCGACTCTGCAATTCCAAGATGGCAGTGACAAGATTCCTCACCATTTCGCGATGCGGGACACTGTCCTGATCCAAGAGGAGCACATGAGTGTACTCATGGCTGATCGCCCATGAAATGCCTCGGTTGTGCGCCTCACCGACACCAGCGTTTAGGCCCATACTGACGACGTTGACCTTGGACCCAAACGCTCTCTCCCCAACCCACTGCACCGTATCCGCTGATCCGGAATTATCAACGAGCAGCACCGTATCAACTTGCGGCACAATGGCCAACATCCCTTTTCCCAGAAGCGTGTAATCCGGGAAATATGTCACAATGACAGCCGCTATTCGGTACAGGCCCATGCTCTGCCTATCAGCCATGCTAACCGAACATCCCTTGCTTTGTTGACAAACCAATTGGTTTTCGCCTGTGCGGCGTTATAGGGTCTGATTCGATGCAGATCCTTTCGCCCGTTAAATACGCTTTATCTTCCTCAGCGCCGCTATAACCTCGGATAAGCTGCCCGGTATTGTTTCGATTCGAAAGGAATTGAAGTAACATTCCTGCAACCACCGATAAGATTGAATGAGCGCAGCTTTGTCCCAAAAGTGAAACTGGATTCCCAAGTTCTGTGAGCTTTACATTCTTATGAAAATTTCCACGCGCTTCCCAAATTATATCTCGATTCCGATTTACATCTTTCGTTAGGCTATGCAAAGTCTCAAGCTATTGCTCGAAAATATAGCTTATTCCGAAATGAGGTTTCTCCAATTCACGCTAAACCAGGACACAACAGAAGCTGGACGACCCAGTCTGTCAACGATTTAACGATTCATGACTCTGAAAAGAGAGGACCTTCGTCGTTATCTCTTTCTGCTGATGATACTTGCTCCGGGCAAACGCCGTCCAGAACTCCCGCGCACCGGGCGCTTTACGCAAAAGGACAATGACCTCATTATAGAGCCCTCTGGGAAGACTCAGATCGACCAACTGAAATTTCACACCTTTTTGATAAAAAAGGACTTCAAACAAATTCAGGATATCCTCATCCTCCCATGAGTGATTGTGAACACCATATCTTCTGCATTGCTGAATCATAGAAGAGTCAACTCTATCCCTGGGAATGTCATTCCAAGCGACAAGATGGTCTATACAATGATCCTCAGGTATCTCCGTCACATTTCTTTCAAACTCATCAAAGAGGTGCCCTAGGGAAGTGCGCTGCCTCACCTGGTCAGGCGTAAATCGCCGGTCCGGAACGGCGAGAAAAAGAATTCCGTCGGCTTTCAGCACGTCGTACCATCTCTTGAGAGTTCCGATGACATTCACCACATGCTCTAGGAAATGATTCGCAATGATAAAATCCTGAGAATTACTAGAAAGTGATTCAAGTGTTTCGCCATTGTCAGTGATATCAACAGGAATAATCGACTTCTTGTGATCCCTGTAAATCCTTTTCAAAACCTCGGTGGGTAAAAGATCGATGTAGCGGCAGTGAACATGGTCCGGTAAGGGAAGAGGCCATGCCAAAGCACCAATCTCCACCCCCTCACCCGATAAATGGAAACTGTACACGGATCGGTTATTCATGTTATTCAGGTAACTCGCAGCCTCTTTACTGAACGCCATCTCTGGTCCACTCTTCTTTGGTTTTATCAAGTGATTTCAAGAAACCTGCTAAGCCCTTTCAAATTTTGGTTGTGGTACCCTGGGACGACAGTTTGCTTGCCCAGCTGCCCATGGTCTTTCCCACCTCTTCGCGCTGGATGAGCAAATCCAAAGAGGTAATTCGAACTTTCCTCGTCTTAGCTAAGAATTCATTCTCTCTATGCCGGATTACTACCGGGAAAACGAGATAGGTGGGCGCGCGATCGTGAGAGCCTGGAATATCGCTGTTTCAAAATCTTTGAGCTCGCTCTCGCTATTACAGAACCCTACTAGAAATATTGCTGACACGAGTTAACAAATTATCACATGGTTCTTTGGAAATGTCCGCCTGATGATCCGCTCTGAAATTTCAAACATCTCCACTTAACAACTGTTGCAACGGACATAAGCGTAAAACCCCATGTTCTCCAGCTTTCTTGATGAGCGATTTTGGCGATAAAGCCTGATGGAAAAGCATTGCTTCGTGTACCCTGACAGTTTATTCTAAATTCCATTTAATCGGTTTTATTTTATCTAATTCCGATAACGCAAGGCTAAGTTTCTCCCGTACCGCAACCAAGTCATCAAAAATCGGATCCATTGCGAGTTTTTTTTCCATAGAGCCCGTTGCGCAGATCTTTTTTACCTGAAAGACGTAAAGGAGCTCTCCTAAAGTTTTGTTCTTCCCTTCAAAGTATGGGCTTGCCATCGCTATTATGTCAAAGTATCTATTCTCTGAGAAAAAAGAAGCCAGTTTGAAAATCTTGTCAAAAAGTTCTGGAGTAAAAGAGTGCCAGTGCATATCAAGGCTCTTCATAGAGGCTGTGTTATGTGCACGTTCCGCAACATTCTCTTTGTTGAGAGGAAGCCAGTCCTCCCAAGTATTCATCCAACCTATGATGCAGGAATACGCATGCTCACGGCTTTCGAAGCTGTCGGCATCACGATGGAAGAGGTAATCTAGAATAACGTGCTCAACTGATGGGACTAATCTCCCTTTATCTGGACAATAATCGGCGATAGGAACACTTAAAACCACAATGCCATCGCCTCTTACATAGGTGCCCCAATCAACCAAAGTACCAA
>CAZIAF010000063.1:0-10827 GCA_964537625.1 uncultured Candidatus Bathyarchaeia archaeon | reverse complement strand
CCCAGGAAAAAAAGAAAGATGTGCCCGGTATGTTCCGCAACGCTAAAGAGCACCTCTGAGGAATACTCGCTTCGAGAGTTGCTCGATCTTTGGAAGCCCATTGAATTCTCCCAAAACGTTGTTGCCGCACTTAGTGAGCAGGCCGATTTCACGCACCTTTTTATATGCCCTGAGTGTAAGCTCGAGATTTTCTTACCCCAAATCATTGGAACCCCAGAATTCTACTCAGAACTATCCAGGCAGGAAACCTTACACTACTACGAAGAGGACAAATGGGAATTTGGGGAGGCATTGAAGGATCTGGATAGAGATGCCTCTGTTATAGAGATGGGCTGTGGCTCCGGGAGTTTCTTGAAAAAGATTAAGCCATTCGTTTCTGAAGTGTGTGGAATTGAGCCGAATCCTCACGCCTTTCAAGTGGCGCAAGGAAATGGCCTGAAGGTTTTTGGAACTGCGGAGGACATTTCTGAACTGAAGGGACACTTTGATTCTGCCTTCTGCTTCCACGTCTTGGAACATGTTGCCGATCCTACTGAGTTCTTGAAAAGCATCTCCTTACTGGTGAAACCCGGTGGAAGGATAGGCATTTCTGTGCCAAATCAAGACGGTCCGGTAAAGTTTATCAATCCCTGCATTCAAAACATGCCACCTCACCACGCCACCCGTTGGCATAGGAGGACTTTCCGGTTTCTCGCCGAGAAATCAGGCTTAAAGATCAAAAGAATGATTTGCGAACCTCTCACGTCTCGTAGTCACTATTACTATTCGACCTACTGGGTAAACCATGTGCTTCCTCAAGGGCTACGCAGCCTTTGCTGGGTTGACTCATCACTACGGAGAGGTTTTCCACAATTGTTTGAACTCCTGTTTAGGGGGCTCGCGGTATTAAGAATTCGATCATTCCCCCTGCTAAAAGGGCAGGGACTCTATGTTCTCCTGAGCACCCAGGGGAAGGACAAAGTCTGATGTGCGGGATTTGTGGCATCTTTGGCGGTAACCGCATTCCTGCGATTGAGCGAATGGTGTCAGCGATGCACCATCGAGGTCCTGACGATTCTGGTGTTTTCAGGGGAGATGGGCTCGCTTTGGGAATGGCAAGACTAGCCATTATCGATCTTTCACCAAATGCCCATCAGCCGATGAGTAACCAGGAAGCCACCATCTGGATCGTGTATAACGGAGAAACTTATAATTTCAGGGAAGAGCGGGCGATACTGATCAAGAAAGGCTACTCTTTCAAATCAGCCTCTGATACCGAAGTTGTTCTGAGCATGTATCAGGAATACGGAGATGATTTCCTGCTGCGGATGCGCGGCATGTTTGCCCTGGCCTTGTATGACAAGCGGCGGGGTCCGGGAAAGGAACGGTTGCTGTTGGCCCGGGATCATTTGGGAATCAAGCCGCTTCTGTACTCAAGAGTGGGATCTGCGTTCCTGTTTGCCTCCGAGATCAAATCGATGTTGGCCAGCGGTCTGGTTGAAAAGCGATTCGATCCCGAATCCCTCCGCCTTCTGATGACGCATGGATCCATCACGCAGCCAAGAAGCGCTATCTCCGGTGTTAGAATGCTTCTGCCCGGGCATCGTCTGATCGTTGAACGAGGCAAGGAGCGGATGGAGCGGTTTTGGAAATTGGGTATCGATAGAATCTCAAGCCTCCGCAGCGAACCCTATGAAAGCCAGGTCCAGGTTATTCGGGAGTCGCTTCAGGAGTCGGTTCGCCTGCAGATGGTGAGCGATGTGCCCATCGGCGCTTTCTTGAGCGGAGGCGTGGACTCTTCCCTGGCTGTTGCCTTGATGTCAAGAATAAGCGGTGCAACCGTTAGGACCTTTTCTGTAGGGTTCGAGGCGGAAGGAGCCAATATCGATGAAACAGATGATGCGCGCCGAGTTGCACGATTTCTCGGGACCGACCACTCCAGGGTAATAGTCAGAGGGGAAGATTTTCGGGATAGAGTGAGCCACATTTCCTGGGCATTGGATCAACCATCGGTGGACGGGGTCAACTCCTATTTTATCTCCATGGCAGCGAGGCAAGCGGTGACCGTTGCTGTGTCCGGCACAGGGGGGGATGAACTTTTCGCGGGGTACCCATGGTTTATAAACATGGTGGCCGCATGCCACAAGGCTGAAAAAGACGGAGTGAGAGGTATAGTCAAGTCTGTGGTTTCCAAAATCTCTCGCGGTAAAGCTCTCAACTTGCTCTTACCAACATCCTACGGCGAGATACTGGAGCGACTTCGGACGTTATCCGGCTTCACAGCACGATATGCCCGAGAGTATCAAATATTTGGTGCTAGAGGGACTCACAGGATCCTGAGCCCCGAAGTCAGAGAATTGGTCAGGGTGGGTATTGACCCGTCCCACGATCTGGCCGATTCGGACGAACTGGCGTCTGGGTCGCCCATCGAGCGTGTTTCCAGCCTCTGCTTGCGGTCCTACACCCAAAACCAACTTCTCCGGGATATCGATGCGGTTTCCATGGCGCATTCTTTGGAGGTTCGCGTTCCGTATCTGGACGTTCGATTGATCGACGTTGCACTTTCACTTCCTGATGAAACGAAGCTAGGCCATCTTCAGGCTGCAAACCCCCACCCTGACGGAACCTATCATGAGACAGGCGCCAAGAAAATCCTCATCGACGCAGGTCGGCATCTGCTTCCCGAGGGAATAGACCGCCAAGTGAAGCGGGGATTTGGAATGCCCTTTGATGCGTGGCTCAGAGGGCCCCTCAGGGATGTGCTCGATGACGCTCTTTCCATTCCTTCTTTGAAAAAGAGAGGGTTCTTTGATGTTCGCGAAGTGCAAGAAATAAGAAGAAGATTTCTTGAGGGGCAATTGAGTTGGGTTTTTCCCTGGTTGCTCATTGTAACCGAGTTGTGGTGCAGGGAAGTCCTGGATAGGTCCCTTTCTGGCCCAGTTAACTGACAAGCTGACCATGAGCGTCTCTTCTTCAGCGCCACCCAAGAAAAGAACACGGGTTCTTTTTTTGGCATGGGGATTTTCTATCCATGCAAAGCGACGCATCCAAATCTTCGTTGATGATCCCTCCTTTGAAGTGATTATCGCTTCGACCTGCAATTATCGGTTTCGTGATGCCTTGAATATTTCGCTGAGTGGAGCGCACGAGGAAGAACATATCCCCAAAGGTGCTTGCTTGGAGGAAGGGGATAGAGCTACGGGTAAAAGCTCCAGAAAGAGTCTGGAATATTTTGTACAAGTACTCTCGCTGATTAGGGAAATCCCTGGGGGATTAAAGTTAGTTTTCAGGGGATGGCACATTCTTGCTCCGATATTATCATCTGACGACAGAAGCAGGCTGGGGGGTCTCAAAGGAGTGGGAGAGTTTTTCTTGTCGTCTGACATGCGTCACGAAGTGGTAAGGGCTTCGCGGGACCTCAAAATACTCAAAAGGACTGTCAGGGAGTCGAAGCCAGACATCATTTTTCTACAGACCCTTTTGTATCCGTGCTATCTCGCTTTTTTGTTGCCCCAATCGTTTCCCATCATGATCACTTTTTGGAATGGGGATCTGACATGGTGGGCCGAGTGGAGCGGCATTGAAAGAAAGCTGAAGAAAGCGCTCGTTGCCTATGGCGTTCGGAGAGCACGAGCCATCACTGTCAACTCGACGTCTGCATTCAATGCATGTGTCGAATGCGGAGCCGAGAGGGAGAAAATACGCCTTATCAGGTATCCTGGCGTTGATCTAAGTCGGTTCACCCCTTCAGCGAAGGGCCAAGCGAAAATTAAGCTTGGAATAGATTTTGAGAAAGTGGTGCTTTGGCCTCGGGGGCTAGGAAGCTACTTGAACAGCGATGTTATTATCGAAGCGATTCCAATGGTGATTCGAAAACATCCCAATACGCTATTTTTGTTTGTCTCTGGAAACGGTAAGGAGCAGGAATGGCAAAAGCACTTGCAACGAGTGAAGGAATTTGGATTTGAGAGAAACGTGAGGTGGGATGGAAACGTGCCGTGGGAGCTGATGGCAAGGTACTACAACGCTTCAGACGTGATGGTTTCTATTTCATCAAATGACTCATTGCCGAACTGCATGCTTGAAGCCATGGCTTGTGGGATACCCATTGTCATGGGGGATATTCTGTCCATACGAGAGTGGGTTACGGATGGCGTTAACGGTTTTCTTGTTCCCCCCCGCGACCCTGTTGCCGTGGCAGAAAAGATCCTGAGAGCGCTTGATGACCCGGGAAATATTCTGATGTCGTTTGTTGAGAAAAATCTTGAACTGGCGCGATGTTTTTTTGATAGCGAACAGAATGGTCAAGAGATAAAGAGATTAGTCCAGGACATAGCTGGATACAATGGAGAAAAACCCCCAGCAAGGCACTCATAGGAATATGATAGAATTGAAGAGCTGAATAACCCGAATGTGGGTCTTCAAATAGGAAAAAGGTGCTTGTGTGTCCAGATCGGACCTCAGGCAAACAGAGAAATCAAAAACCTCGTTCTTTGATCCTTCGTTAAGTGGCTTATCCAAAAAAGCAAAAGACGGCAATCGTCTCACATATCCTTCCCCCATCCCCCTCCGGGCAGGCCGTGGTTCTGTATAGGCTATTGAAGGGGTTACCAAGGGAAGAGTGTTGCCTGATTTCTCGGCAGAATTATGTCGATTCCTCGTCTCCCGACACGATATCGACTCAGAAGCTTCCTGTGAGCTACCACTACTTGCCTCCAGTCTATCAACTGCCGCTGATCCCAAAATACAATATGGACATCGTGGGATTATGGATCAACACACCATGGGTGATCTACCGCAGGGCAAGACAGATCCAAAGGACCCTTCTGAACGAAGGATGCGATTTGTTGATCGCATGCTCTGGAGACATGTATGACATACCAGCGGGGTGCTTGGCAAGCCAGATGGCGAAGGTTCCGTTCGTTGCGTACATGTTCGACGATTATGCTTATCAATGGATCGGGGCTTTTCGTCCCATTTCGGTCTGGCTAGAAAGAGAGATGGCCAAGCGAGCCGCAGGAATCATCGTGCCTAACGAGTATCTTCAGGAGGCATATGCCAGAAGGTACGGGTTCAAAAGCATGCTGGTTCGAAACCCAACCCCTCTGTATGATCTCGATGACCTCGACAAGGCTGAAAGAGTCTTTGCAAAAGAAGCAGTTAATATCGTCTACGCCGGCGCTGTGTATCATGCCAATGATGATGCGTTGCGGAATTTAGTGGAAGCAATACAGCGGATGGGAAGGGAAGACATCAGATTTCACATCTATACCTCTCAGACGGAGCGGGAACTCAAGGAACGAGGTGTCGCAGGCCCTAGAGTCATTTGTCACTCCCACATAAGCGAGACTGAAATTCCAAAGGTGTTGCGTCAAGCGGACATCCTCTTTCTACCGCTGGCATTCAGCAGTCCGATTCCTGAAGTCATAAGAACCTCCGCTCCCGGCAAAATGGCGGAGTACCTTTTCGTCGCAAGGCCGATACTCGTGCATGCGCCTAGCGATTCCTTTTGCAGCTGGTTTTTTAATAAGCACGGATGTGGGGTTGTCGTGGACCAATACGATCCTGCCCTGCTGGCAGAGCAAATCGAGCTCATCCTAGCCAGCAAAGAAATGCAGAAGCGGCTGGGTGAAAGAGCAAGGAAAGTCAGTGAAGAGTTCTTTCGTGTCGAAGAAGCGCAGAGAGCTTTCGTTGAGGGGATACAAACGGTTTTAGGTAGAAAGGGCAACAATCTATCATGAGCCTCCTGAAAAGAGTGCTTTATGCGATGATTTTTTTCCCACCGGTTTTTAGATTCATGGTGAGAGTGTTCAGGCGCGTTGCGACGACGGGAAAGGGCAGCAGCCTCTGCTTGAAGAACGGATTTCTGCCAGTGCCGGTGAATTTCCATTCCCCAATACCTGATATCGCGGATTTAGAGGAACGGGGCGTGTGGAATAAGCGCACCGAATTAAGGGGTGTCGACTTCAGGGAAGATAAACAAATCGAACTGCTTAAGGAGCTCGCTGCCTGTTACTCTGATGAATGTCGGTGGTCAGTGGAACCTACAGGGGATCCTTTTGAGTTTCATATCGAAAACCCTTCCTTCAGCTATGGTTGCGCAGCTTCAACCCATTGCATGATAAGACATTTCAAGCCTCGTCTCGTGATTGAGATTGGATCAGGGATGTCCTCGAGAGTGATCTCCAAAGCTTTGGAATTCAACAAGGGCATGGATGGGAAGAATGGAAGGCATATCGTCGTAGATCCCTACCCGAGTGATACTATAAGAAAAGGACTTGGGGATGGTAATGATTTAGTTGAATCTAGAGTTGAGCTACTTGACCCTCGTTTTTTTGAAAAACTGGACGTTGACGATATTCTTTTTATTGACTCCGGGCACTGCGTGAGAATTGGAGGAGATGTCAATTATCTTTTCCTGGATGTAATTCCGAGATTGCGGCCAGGTGTAATAATCCACATCCATGATATAGGCTTTCCCAATGAGTATCCAAAAATATATTCTACCAATGAAGCATTTCGCCAGTTCTGGACTGAGCAGTATCTTCTTCAGAGCTTCCTTTGTTTCAACCGGGATTTCGAGATCATGTTGGCAATGAGTTCTATTATGACAGCTCATTCGGAGCTTTTCAGAGAATTGTTTCGATTCTATGATCCAAGGCTACATCGTCTGACAAGCAGCAGCTTTTGGATGAGAAGGGCACCATTTAACAAGCGAATAGATGATCTGTAAATGCGAATTCTTCTTGTTGCCAAGTCGGACAGCGTTCATACGGCCAGATGGATATCTCAGATTAGCGATAAAGGCTGGGATCTGCATCTTGTCCCCAGCTTAGACGTTGGAGCCACTCATCAAGGAATGCAAAGCGTAACGGTGTATCATTCTTTCTATGGCAAGAATAACAAGACCGCACAGGGTACGAGGCTGAAAGGAGTGGCAGTCTTTTCGGAAGATATTGCTAGGCTTGGTAGGGGAGCCCTGAGAAGGTATTTTCCCAAGTACCGGTCTTTTCAGCTTGCGAGAGCAATTTCAAAATTGCGACCCGATGTTGTTCATTCAATGGAGATACAGGCTGCGGGCTATTTGACATTGGAAGCTAAGAGAATAGTGGGGAATCGGTTTCCGCCTTGGATAGTCACGAACTGGGGAAGCGACATTTACTTGTTCGGGAGATTGAACGAGCATAAGGATAAAATTAGGGAGGTATTAGCGGCTTGTGATTATTACTCCTGTGAGTGCCAGAGAGACGTTGAGCTGGCGAAAGTTTATGGGTTCAACGGAAGGATTCTCCCTGTTTTTCCAAATAGCGGAGGGTTTTATCTTGATAAAGTCGCCAGGATGCGACAATCCGGCCCTGTCTCTGAAAGAAAGTCAATCATGCTCAAGGGATACCAGCATTGGGCCGGCAGGGCTCTTGTAGGAATGCGTGCTCTTGAGCGGTGCTCTGACCTAATTAAGAAATATGAGGTGAATATCTATTCTGCCGCTGAGGAGGTAAAGGTTGCTGCACAGCTTTTCGAGAGGTCCACAGGTGTGTGCACGAAGATTATTCCTGAGGGAACAGATCATGATGAAATACTTAAACTCCACGGGCGTTCCAGAATTTCAATAGGCTTAAGTATCAGCGATGCAATTAGCACCTCCCTGCTGGAAGCGATGGTTATGGGATCATTTCCAATTCAGTCTTGGACGGGCTGCGGGAACGAATGGATCGTGGATGGAGTGACTGGAAGCTTGGTTCCACCAGAAGACCCGGAGGTGGTGGAAATGGCAATTCGCCGTGCCTTAATGGACGACAAAATGGTGAACGAGGCGGCTTTGAAGAACTACCGCATGGCGGAGGAGAGGTTGGACTACAAGATAATAAGGAGGATGGCTGTTGCCCTGTACAATCAGGTTGTTCAGGAAGGAAGGTAGGTAAAGCCGGAATAAAATGAAGAAGGCGGGATAGGAAAGGAAAATGTCTTTAGGATCGAATCAAGCCGCAAAACCGCTTGTAAGCGTTATAACGCCCGCATTCAATCGGGCAGCTTTCCTTGATGAGACTATTCAAAGTGTCCTGGATCAGGATTACGGGAACATCGAATACATAGTTCTGGATGATGGATCCACAGATGACACACCAAAAGTTATCAGAAGATACGAAGACAGATTAAGATGGGTTGCACATAACAATATCGGCGAAGCCAGAACGGTTAATAGAGGGTTTTCGATGGCAATCGGGGACATTGTTGTAGTGGTCAATTCAGATGATCCTCTTTTGCTGGGCGCGGTTAAAAAGGCTGTGTCGACCATGCAGGAGCATGACTATGCCTTAGCCGCTTACCCCGACTGGATTGAAATCGGTCCGAAATCGGAAGTGATCAGGGAAGTGCGGCTTCCTGATTACGATCTGATGAATATGTTGAGGACTTTCAATGTGGGAATGGGGCCCGGCACCTTTATACGGCGAGAAGCTTTGGATCTGGTTGGCGTTCGCGACCCACAATTTCGGTATGCCGGCGATTTGGAATTCTGGTTCCGCTTGGCTATTCGGGGAAAACTCGTTCATATTCCTGAGGTCCTTGCAACCCACAGAGTGCACCCGCAGTCAGCTTCCGTGTCGGACAGGAGCGCTAGAATGTCTGGCGAACTGGTAAGGCTACTTCAAAAAGTTTATGCCGACCCTCACGCATCACCGGAAATCCAGAAAGCTCGCAGGAAGATATTCAGCACAATGCATTATGAGGCGGCTAGGTACTGCGGCAAGGATAAGGCCGAGATCAGAAAACACTATTTGGCATCCTTACGATATCATCCGATGTGTTTCTTTGTGCGTGCGATGGCTCTTTCCATTTTTCCCGGATTATTGCCTGCTGGTGTTTACCAGAGATTAAGGGTTTCTTTGGAAAGCGAGCAGTGGGGGGGGGGAGTCTTAGGTCGGATGATCGCATGGGCCGGGCTCAGGTCAAGGAGTTGATAATGAATGATCGGGTTCAGGAGATCTCCTGCTCGATTTTCTTGTTGCCGACAGACTCTGTTTTGCCGAGTTCAAGTCCAATAAAGCGCTTTTCAAGACACCTTGGCGAATGCCGCCGCTACGTTTTCATTAGAGTGAATTCTTACCGCCAATTTCTGCTACACGATCTTTTATACGAGGCAGATTAATAGAGAAGAATGGCCGGACTACCAGTCGTTTCAATTGTGATCCCTGTTTATAATGGTATGAACTACCTGAGGGAAGCGATCGACAGTGTATTGGAACAAGATTATCCGCATATTGAATTGATCGTTTTGGATGACGGATCTACGGATGACACTAGGCGAATACTGGAGAAATACAAGGATAAGTTTTATTGGGAAACCCATCCAAACATGGGGCAAGCCAGGACACTCAACAAAGGATGGCAAATGGCCCATGGAGACGTGTTGGGTTATCTCAGCGCCGACGATAGTTTACTGCCGAGTGCGGTGAGCAATTCGGTCGAATGCCTTTTAAAGGAAGAGGAGGTTATTCTCACCTATTGTGACTATTTTCTTGTCAGCGAGCAGTCAAGAGTTATTCAAAGGGTCCATGCGCCTGAAGTTGAATACGAGGATATGGTAGTAAAGATCATATGCCCTCCAGGGCCTGGGGCGTTCTTTCGGCGGGAAGGCTTTGAGAAAGCCGGACTCTGGAATCCAAGCTTGAGGCAAGTGCCGGACTATGATTACTGGATTCGTCTTGGTCTGCACGGCAAGTTTTATAAGATAACGGAACCGTTAGCGAAATTTCGAATTCACGAGAAATCGCAATCGCACGCCGAGCCGGATAAGGAAAAATCGGAAGAGATTCTGGGTGTGATGAAGAGATACTTTCTTCTTGAAGGAATTCCGAAAACCGTTTTGGAACGTAAGAAGAAGGCGTTAAGTAGCGCCTATATTGTCGCTGCAAGATTTCATTTGAGGGCGGGAAGATATGGATTAGCGTTTTTTCGTCTGCTGACGGCCATACAATTGAATCCATTTTGTCTTGCTAGTCGAGAGGCACTTAAGTACATGGGGAATGGGCTGTCTTACCGTATGAAAAAGGCAACAAGTGGAAATTGGGGAAGGATTGCTCGAGATTGATTGTACTGGAACCAATGCTTTGAAGATGTTTACTCCTCGCGCTTCGAGATACATTTCACATGAGTACTTACACCAGAATCCAACCTGGGATTTTGAAGATAGTCCCTGGAAGGCTCGGAAAGTGACGGAGACATTAACTTCTGCCAACTTTGAACCATCATCCATATGTGAGGTTGGATGCGGTGCCGGGGGCGTTCTGGCCGAACTGCGACAGGTTTTTCCCGATACGGAGCTTTTTGGGTATGACATAGCTCCGGATGCTGCAAAGTTTTGGTCGCAACATGCTTGGGCCAAAATTTCTTTCAAGGTGGGCGACTTCTTTGCGCTGAACCAAAGGCGTTTCGATGTTTTGCTCCTGTTAGACGTCATAGAGCATCTTGAAAACCCGTTCGATTTTCTTCGCCGCCTCAGGGCCTATGGTCATTTTTTTGTGTTTCATATTCCACTGGATCTGTCCGCGACCAACATTCTCCGAAAGAGCCCGCTGTTGCAAGCGCGGTCGAGGGTTGGCCATTTGCATTATTTTACAAAAGACTTGGCCTTGTCTTTGCTTAGAGAATGTCATTATCATGTTTTGGACTGTCGTTACACGGGGGCTGCTTTTACCAGCCCAAAGCGCAATTGGATGACCCGGTTGGCGAAACTGCCTAGGCTTTTAGCGTACGCACTGAGCAAGGATGTTGGTGTACGTCTCCTGGGTGGCGAAACGCTCATGATTTTGGCCCAAGCAAGAAATGAATCTGGTTATTAATGCAGCA
>CAZIAF010000062.1:0-10845 GCA_964537625.1 uncultured Candidatus Bathyarchaeia archaeon | reverse complement strand
AGCAGTTGGATTCCGCATTATAGCTGTTGCTTACAAAAATGTAGATGAAAAGAAGGTTGAAAAATTGGGG
Source organism: uncultured Candidatus Bathyarchaeia archaeon (assembly GCA_964537625.1). Lineage (GTDB taxonomy): Archaea > Thermoproteota > Bathyarchaeia > TCS64 > TCS64 > UBA8941. The sequence goes on along the minus strand of CAZIAF010000062.1, from coordinate 10,775 downwards.
CTTAAAAAACCTATAAATTGATCAAAATTTTATTTATTTTGATTTTTCTTTATGAGATATTGCGGTTTTTAGTTCTTTCATCGCTTTTTCAATATTACTACTATTGATTAAAAACGAACCTGATGCTATAATATTTACTCCCGCATTAATTGCTAAACGGGAAGTAACCGGATTCATTCCTCCATCTGCCTCTATTTCAATATCTTCATACTTTGCTCTAATTTTTTCAACTTTTTTTAACATTTCTGGTAAAAATGGCGATCCATATCTTCCAGGTTCAACTGTCATTACCATAATACCATCTATAAGATCGATTAGAGGATCAACAACGGTACTTGAGGTATTCGGATTTAATGCTAAAAATACTCTTTTGCCTTTGCTCTTAATTTTATGTAGAATAGATGCATCATCATTTAACGACTCGAAATGTACGATAATTTTCGGGATTACTTTGGGTATGGTCTCCACCCATTTAATTGGGTCATTAACCATTAAATGTGCTTCATAGTCAAAAAAAGGCGATAATTTTAGAGAAAAAAGTAGAGATGTTCCCGGTACAAATTGGCCATCCATGAAATCAAGTTGAATTGTAGTTAAATATCCTCTTAATTTTTCAAGAATTTCATCTAATTCAAACTGATTTTGAGCAATAACAGATGATACTATGCTTGGATTCATTGTTTATGATGAATCGAATCAAATTAGATATTTAAAATACTCGTATTTTTTTGTAGTCATTCTTTAATATGTTAAATTTCAATTTAATCCGATATTAACGTGTCTAAGACTGTCTTCAATATTTTTCAATCCAATTTACCCTTTGGAGATCCCCACATATGCAGTGACTCGAAGAACAGACTCAGTCTCATCTCAGCTGTATACGAGCCTCTAATAGCACGCACAAGCCCTTTTGACTTCGAGCCATGTCTTGCTTTGGGTTGGCATGTCTACCCCGGTGCTCAGCTTTGGGATATTCGATTACGGAGCCATGTCGTTTTCCATGATGGCTCTGAAATGAAGGCGGGGGACGTAGCAGCGAGCCTGGAGAGGATTCGAGATCCCAAAATCGGTGGTGCATTCGGCACCCAAGGGGTCTATGCCAGTTATCTTAACGGAGCCCGTTTCGAAGTGGTAAACGAAGGTCGACTTAGGATCCACCTCATAGAGCCGATGGCGGATCTTCTTGAACTACTCGCCGAGATGCCTATTGTTCCTGAGGACGCTCTCGATGACCTCCCAAATGAGCATGTGGGAAGCGGTTCCTACAGGATCAGAGACGCCGACCGTGACGAGATCGAAATGAGCTCAAACGAGAAGCATTGGAGGGGGAAACCCAATTATCACCGACTCTACTGGAGAGCAGAGCCTGAAGAGAAAGAGCGGATTAAGGCAGTAGTCACGGGGGAAGCAGACATCTCCTCGGGGATTACAGTGAGGAGCGCAAACCCTGCCGAGTCGAGGGAACTCAGGGTAATACGTCAAAACGGTTCCATCTGTGTTATCTATATGCTCAATTGCAGTCGAGGCGTCTGTGAGGACAGGCGGATCAGGCAAGCCCTAAACCTCGCCCTCGACAAACAGGCTATCATCAATCGTATCATGGACGGAGCAGCCGAGCCTTTGACGGGGCCTTTGTCACCCCTACACTTCGGCTGGGACCCGGAGACTCCCGGATATCTACACGACCCATTCGCTGCTCGTGAACTCCTCAGGCAGGCCGGTTACTCAGACGGCCTCAGCATAAAGATGAATATCCCTTCTGAGATGCCTGACGAAGCGATCCCATTGTCAACTCTCATGACAGAGCAGTACAGAGAAGTAGGAATAAGTGTCAATATGGAGATCCATAAAGACCGCTCTGCATATGCCGAGATGGTAAGGAAAAAACGGATCGGTGACCTCTGCTGCTTCGACTCTAGTCCCCTCAGTACAATTAGAGTCCTAAAGGAGAAGATCAACTCCAACTTCAAGGGTCCATGGTGGCAAGGGTACACGAACCCAGAAGTCAACCGGCTCATCGAGCAGGGGCAGCGTACCATAAATAATTCTGAAAGGCAGCATCTTTACCAACGCGCCTATAGAGTCATCAGAGACGATGCGCCTTGGGTCTTCCTCTACCGACCTGAAAACTTCTGGGCAGTGAAAACAGACTTAGACTGGAAGCCCTCTTGGGACGGAGTCATTAGGCTACCTTGAAAAAAGGGTGAGATTAATCTAATCCTTGAATTGCGTGTGCACACCAACTTTATAAATATCCCCTCCTCCCGGATAGGATATGACCACCCACAATCAGAGAAAGAACGCTAAAGACCGTCTCCTACGTGCTGAAGGTCACCTACATGGCATCATCAAGATGATTGACGAAGAGAAGGAGTGCCCCGATATCCTCATCCAAATCGCCGCAGTAAAAGCTGCCCTAGCCAAGGCAGGAGAAGTAATCCTCCAAGATCACATCGAACACTGTCTCGTTGAGGCCGTTAAAACTGGAGACATCGAAACCCAGCTTCAGGAGCTCAAGACCGCGCTACAGAAGCTCCTTTAAGATGTGTCCCGGATGGTTGACAGAAATAAGGCCCTCCTGCTTGTAGTCTCCGTCGTTCTCGGTTTCGTTAGTTGGACGACTCAGACTTTCGGGCTCCTGCCCCCAGAGGTCTATAACACAATATCTCTCGTCGGCGCCGTCCTAGGCGCTGCATTTATCGGCCATAGTGCTTTAAAGACACTTCTAAGTGGTGTTTTTGGGATCGACCTATTAGCCACAGTGGCCATCGTCGCCTCAATAGCTCTCGGTGAGAACCTCGCCGCGGTTGTTGTTGTGCTCATGCTCGGAGGCGGAGAAGTATTAGAGGAGTACATAAGCGGTCGTGCAAACCGCGCTATTGATGAACTGATCGACGCTTTCCCAAAGAACACCATTGTTATTCACGAAGGAACGGAGGTCGAACTCCCCCTTTCAAAAGTTCAACTCGGAGATATCGTTATCGTCAAACCCGGCGGGGTATGATCCCCGTTGATGGTACAATCATCAATGGGTCAGCCACGGTCAACCAGAGCAGCATCACGGGTGAGTCCCTTCCAATCGAAAAGCACCAGGGTGATGATGTCCTTAGTGGTTCAATAGTTGAACTCGGCGCCATTCAGGTATACACCCGTATCGTAGGCGAAGAAAGTACCTATGGACGCATCATAACCATGGTTAGGGAGGCAGAGGAGAACCAGGCACCCATAGTTCGTCTCGCAGACCGCTTTGCAGGTTACTATATTCCGGTAATTCTCCTACTAGGTATAGCCGTTTATTGGTGGACTCGGGACCCCCTCAGAATGGCCGCGGTTTTCATCATCAGTTGCCCATGTGCATTGACACTTGCAACCCCAATGGCTGTTGCCGCTAGCATTGGCAATGGCGCCCGGAAAGGTATACTAATCAGAAACGGCGAGAGTCTCCAGAAACTCTCCAATGTAGATACCGTAGTTCTTGATAAGACTGGAACCCTAACCCTTGGTCGCCCGGAGGTTACCAAGGTCATCGGTTTCAATGGCACCTCTAACCTCACAGTTCTCTCGTTAGCCGCTGGAGCCGAGCGCCACTCCGAACACCCCGTCGCCTACGCAGTTACTAAGTTGGCAGAAAAGGAAGGAATACATCCAACAGACTGCTCCGAGGTCGAAACACACCCTGGTCTAGGTATTTGCGTTACCCACGGCGGGACCCGCATCACAGTCGGCAATGAGAAACTTCTGAATCGACAAGCAATCAATATCACTGATGAGGTAAATGCCTACCTCAACCAGCAGAAGACTAACAATTCCACAATTTTAATTGCCAGAGATCAGGATCTCCTCGGCGCTATAACTCTCTCCGACAAGCTTCGAGATAATGTAAAGACAATCATTGCCGACATAAAACGCAACGGCGTACGCAGGGTAGTCATCCTTACAGGCGATAAACGTGAGGTAGCAGTCGAGGTTGCTACCAATGCCGGAGTCGACGAGGTCGTCGCAGATCTGCTTCCAGCTGAGAAGGTCATCCACATCAGACGTCTCAAAGAGGCTGGAGGTACGGTCCTCATGGTCGGTGATGGCATTAACGACGCCCCTGCACTAGCAACGGCTGATGTGGGTGTTGCAATGGGCCTCACCGGTACAGATATTGCCATTGAGACCGCTGGAATTACTCTTGCCAACAATCGCCTAGAAGGAGTTCCTAGATTACTACGACTCGGCCGCGAGACGATGAAGATCGTGAAACTGAATATCGCTTTCGCTCTGGTTGTCAATGCTATTGGGATATTTCTTTCGGCTGTTGGCGTCGTCAACCCACTTACAGCGAGTATAATCCATGAAGGAAATGCTCTCCTCGTTATGCTTAATAGCCTGCGTCTACTTCGCGTTGACTAAGCCACATGTTCTCCGTCTTCGTTACGAGTACTCATTCCCACAAACCCTAAAACCCTGAGGTGGTGAGTCAGACGCGAGAAACATTGCGGGTACTCTGTGCAGGAAGCTTCATGATCGATATTGTCGCCCCACACTTGCCCGAGATGATTGCACCTGGTGGCCTCATCTATGCTCCCCACGGTATCACTGTAAATGTAGGTGGTCACGCTGCTAATGTCGCTATTGACCTCGCCCAGTTAGAAGCAGAAGGTGTCGCAGCGGTAGGTTGTATTGGAGACGACATTTTAGGTGAATTCATAGTGAATACCCTGAAAATCGCGGGTGTTGACCCTCGCCCCGAGAAAACCCAGGAGGCGGGTACTGCGAAGAACATCGCTCTGACCGTCGAAGGGGAGGACCGTCGCTTCATCGCCGAGCTCGCTGCCAATACCCTCCTTTCCCCAAGTCACATCGTCAAACTCCTCGACGAGTGCCCCCGAATCCTTTTCGTTGGCACCATTGGCGGTTTACTCCATGTTGATAGGCATCTTCCTGAGATTCTTCGGAAAGCCCACAAGCTTGGCTCTACTACATTCGTCGATGTTATCCCCCCCACTGAATCCGACTGGAGTCACCTGACCAAAGCTCTCCCAGATATCGATATCCTCCACCTTAACGACGACGAATCACGCCTCGTCACAAAATTCACAGATCCAGTCCTCGCAGCGGAAGCCCTAAGGACTCAGGGAGCCAAGAACGTCATCATAACCAGTGGCCGCAAAGGCCTTGTTGCAGCTTGCGGAAAAACAATGATCAGGATGCCCGCTTTTAGGGTTAAAGAAATCGATTCAACTGGGGCGGGGGACGCATTATGTGCAGGTATTATCCACAGTCTACTCTCCAAACAGGACTCCCAGAACCCCCCACTAGGGACCATTCGCGCTGCACTCCTCGAAGGACAAGCCGCCGGCGCCGCCTGTGTATCAGAACCGGGTGCAACCAAAGCCGTCACCCGCATGAACGTCGACCTGCTCCTCCGATACCAGGGTGAAAAAGTAATAGAAGGTACAACAGTTACCAGCTGAGAGAGGCGGACTGAATATGGAGATTCATCACAAGATGAAGACGGGTTCAAAGAACCTCGATGCCCTCCTAGGTGGAGGAGTACAAACAGGCTCCCTAACTCTCGCGTACGGCGAATCCGGATCGGGTAAGACCACCATAGCTGTCAGTCTCGCTGCAGGCCTTTTACGGGCAGATCCAGTTGCTATGGTTGCTTACGTTGACTGCGACGCAAAATTCAGTCCCACCCGCTTCAAACAGGTCACGGGAACCGAGGACTACCTGAGACGCCTCCTCTACGTGCAACCAACCACATTCGAGGAGCAAGTCGAGGCGATTGATGGTCTCCCAGAGCAGCTAAAGCCAGGCGACCTTGCGGTTTTTGACTCTATCACTGGTCTCTATAGAGTGGAGACTGGAGATGCAAAAAAAACGTTCACCGAGAACAAAGAATTAAACAGGCAGCTCGGACAGCTTAAAGAGATAGCCATGACGGTGGGGATCGCTATCTTCATCACGGGTCAAGTTCGAAGTATACTTGATTCCCCCATTCCCGCGATGGAACCTGTCGCCCCACGTCTCCTCCGCTATTGGAGCGACACTGTTATTCGACTCGATAACACCCCGATGTTTGGTGTTAAGCAGGCAACCATCGAGAAGCCAGCGGCTGTTAGGGGAGCGGTCAGGATCGCTTTAAGTAACCTGGGAGTAGGAGATGAAGAGAGATGGCATTAGGGGTCATTGAGTGGTTTGCTACAACGGTTTGGCTCTTTCTGCCCGCCTACTTCGCTAATGCGGCTCCAGTATTAATCCACGGTGGAGGTCCTCTTGATTGTGGTAGGAACTGGAGCGATGGTAAACGAATCCTTGGTGACCACAAGACTGTCTACGGTACCACTATAGGTATTGTAGTTGGCACAGCCTTTAGTATTCTCCAAGGTAATCCCCTCCAAGGCGGTCTCTTGTCCGCTGGCGCTATTCTCGGCGATCTTGTATTTGCCTTTGTTAAGCGTCGACTTGGCATCAAGCCTGGCCAATCTCTTCCCCTCTGGGACCAGGTAGGCTTCATCATCTTCGCTATTCTGCTGGGAAGTGTCGTTGAGCCTCGCCCGACTCTTGAGCAGGATGCTGCAATGATCTTGACTACCATTCCCGTTCACTATATCACTAACCTTTTTGCTTGGGGTTTAAATTGGAAAAAAGAACCATGGTAATTGAAATTACTGGAATTATCTACTGTTAGGATAAGTTTAAACGCGAATCCATTAGACGATGTAGATATTTAGTAGTGTGATCTTTTTGGATAAAGAAGAGTCTCCAGGATTATCGGAACCCCGTGTGATAGGGACCCTGACTGTCTCACATCTCGCCCAACACCTCTTCTCAGGCGCCTCTATTCTGTATCAGAGTATACGCGAGGACCTAGGTCTTAGTTACACCCAGATCGGCTTGATGGTTGGAATCTTTAGCATCCTCGGAGGTTTCCTTCAGATGGGCTACAGCTTCGCCGGAAGAAGGATCTCACGTCGTCTCCTCCTAACTGGATCAAACCTCTTCATGTCTCTCGGCACAACTCTCACCGGTTTCTCAAATCAGTTTGAAGCTATTCTCACAGGTAATGCCGTATCTGGGATCGGTAACGCAGGAACACACCCAATCAGTAGTTCAATTATAAGCAGTAAATTCCAAAAAAAGGGTGTCGGTTCTGCTCTATCAATTTTCTACGGTCTTGGATATATAGGCAATATAATCAGTCCTATCCTTCTCTCCTTCATCGCTGTAACAATGGGTTGGAGATCCGCATACTACCTCCTCTCCGTGGTCTTTCTGATCTCTGGCATAATTGTTTTCTTCGGTCTCAAAGGCGAATCCGCTGCTGACAAAACCCTCTCTAAGCAGAGCAATAGTAACTTACTACGCGATGTTAAAGCAGCCTTACAAGTAAAAGGCGCCATCCCAATACTTGTAGCCCAAGCCTTCATCTCTGGAGGATCCGGAATGGGTGTTATGACTACATGGATCCCAATATATCTCCGCGACTCCACCAAAGGTCTTGGTTTAGACGTTTCATACGCAGGTATCATCACCAGCGTTGCCACAATCGGTGGTGTCCTTGGCACTATCTACCTCGGAAAAATTGGTGACAAACAAGGATATCTTAAGACCGCGACGATCTCACTCAGCATTACAACCATAACGATCCTACTACTGACCCTGTACCCGGGTTACAACCTCCTCCTAATACCTCACCTCTTTATTCTTTCTATGACTACTTTCAGCTTGAGCAGCCTCCTCCAAGCACACCTTGCCAATAAAGCCAACCAAGCGGAGCGAGACATCCTTCTCGGACTCTACTTCACTTTCGGCTTTGGTGTTAGCTCTCTTTGGTCAACCCTTCTCGGAGCCGTAATCGACGCTTATACATTCAACTCCGTCTGGTTGATTATGGTAGGTACAGGAATAACAGGCATAATATGCCTCCTAATAGCCAGAAAAGGTGAGACAGGCTAGAAATAAGTAACTGTATCCACGCCTCATAATAAATTCTTATTTGAAGAAACCCACTATCAGTAACTCATGACTTTGGTGAAATCGAACGAGTACGAGCTCTTAGAGCGATTCATCTCTGCTGAGCTTACTGGGAGGAGGCATCCGGGTTCATCGGTCTCCCTGATTAAAGGTAAAGACGTCGTCTGGTCAAGAGGCTTCGGCTACTCGAACATTAGGGAAAGAACCCCTGTAACTCCAGATACAGTTTTTGGATGTGCGTCTGTCACTAAACCAGTTGTCACTGTTGGTTTCCTTCAACTCATGGAGAAGGATAAATTTATTCTTGATGATAGGGTGAATGCTCACCTTGACGTTAAGATCAAGGATATTAAAGGTGAAGAGCCTACAATCCGGGATCTCCTCACTCACTACTCCGGGATGCCGACGCGTGTTCCACCCCTATATCTCCTTGGAGAGCAACCCTTGAATATGCGTGTTTATCTCGAGGACGCAGCCCGGATGGTTCGACCTCGGGGTGAAACTTGGGCTTACTGTAATACAGCGTTCACGATCATTGGTTATCTAATTAGAACCTTCACTGACCAAAACTACGACGTGTACCTCAAAAAACACGTTCTTGAGCCCCTAGAGATGAACTCAAGCGACTTTGAACTCACCTCCTTGATTATTAACAAGCTTGCTCAGGGCTACAAGCGCGCTGGTGGTTCGGAAAAGCCATTGATCCCTAACTCCAAATATATCCTCGGTACGGAGCCAGCAGACCCAGCTGGCAGCCTATACTCATCCGTCCTCGACCTTGCTAAATTCGTTGCCATGAATATGAATGGTGGTCTTTACAATGGAAAACGCATTCTAAGGGAGGAGACCCTTAATGAGATGCAAAAGCTGCAAGCACCGACGGGTAACTCCCAAAGCGGCATGGGCCTTACCTGGTTCCGTACCATTCACGATGGTAATGTTATGCTCTACCACACTGGTGGTCTCCCCGACTTCACAAACCACGTATGCTTCTACCCAGAAGAGAAGATAGGCATCTGCTGGCTTAGCAACCTACAGGATGGCTCCGGTTGGAGACCCCCTGCACCTACCGCGCTAAGGATAGCCTCTAGAGAATCTTCCAACATTCGACCCATACTCCAGTCGATACCTAGTAACTGGGAAAACATAATAGGAGTCTATGGCGATAACACTCGCCAAACAAATCTACGGGTCATTAACGGTTTCCTAACTTTTAATGAAACACTCTTCCTCGAGAGGATCGACGACTATAGATATATCGTCCATGGCCCCGTAAATGACGGTGAAGAACTCACTTTAGAATACGGAGAAGATGGCTGCGTAACCCAAATCAATCTCGGCACCTCATTTTATAGACGCTTCAAACCAGAGACGATCAGGGCTGATATAAATGCTGACCTCATCGGAACCTGGGTCGGAGAATATCACGACGCCTACGGTTTCCACAAGTTCGAGCTTAGGATCATAAACTCGAAAAATGCCACTGCCACAAACCCCCGAGGTGAGTTTGTAGAAATCACTGCTTTCCAAGCAGAATTTGGGCAGGTCAAAGGAAACAGTTCCTTCCGCATCCCCACTGAATACGCGCGATGGGGAACTCAAGACTTTATGGAAGTAAGGATCGATCTCAAAGCGGTCAACGGAAAACTGGTTGGCTCATTGAAAGCTGAAGATAGCATTTCTAATTTAGAGCTTGAGAAGAAGACTCCATAAAAACTCTGACCTAATTTCTCCAATTTATTTTCGGCATAATACAGCTTTTATTCTTTTTAATCCTGTCCTTATATTGGATCAATTTCGGTAAAGTTAAACGGAGCTCGGAGTCGAGGTTGAACCGCGGTTTGAATCCGAGAGCCGGTAATTTCACTCGGTCAGGGTTATAGTAATGCTCCTCTCTTTCTACACGTGGATTATCTACTTTCCAAATCTTTGCGTCTAAATGAAATTCCCTAGCCACCTTTACTACATGGTCCGCGAGTTCATTAACCGAATAAGTCTCGTCGAACTGGTTGAAGACACGGTACTCACTTTCTACTGGAGGGTTCTCGGCTGTAATAGTCATACACTCAACGCTATCACGTAATGCAATATAGCCTCGAGTTTGGCCTCCTTTTCCATAAGGCGTTATTTCGTGTCCGATCACAGCTTGGGCGCAAAACCTGTTTAAAGCGGTACCCCATGCCTCATCGAAATCGAATCGTGTTAACAGGTCGTCATTGATCATCTCATCTGTAACAACGCCGTGAACAACTCCTTGCATGATGTCTGTACTTCTGAGCCCCCAGATTTTACAAGCAAATAGGATATTATGACTATCATGGACCTTGCTCAAATGATACCAGCTTCCTGGCTGACGCGGAAAAGGCAAGGTATCTTTTCTCCCTCTGTACTCAACATCGAAGAATCCTTCCGGGATGTCAATATTCGGTGTGCCATATTCCCCCATGGTGCCCAATTTTATTAGGTGACATTTAGGCACGTGTTTCTTCAGGGCGAACAGGATGTTGTTTGTACCAATGATGTTGTTCATCTGAGTGTAGTTACAGTGCTCCACGTCAATCATACTGTATGGAGCCGACGGTATCTCTCCTAGGTGAACGATGCAATCTGGCTTCTCTTTTTCGATAACTTTGTCGGTAAAATCGGTCTTAGTTAAATCACCCTTATAGAAACCAAGTTTTTTCCCCGAGGTCTTCTCCCAGGACTTTAACCTCTTACTTATAGATTTTATTGGAGTCGCCGTGTCAGAGCCTATTTCCTCAACATTTCTACGTCTGCTGAAGTTGTCCACACCAGATATATTGTGC
>CAZIAF010000061.1:0-10900 GCA_964537625.1 uncultured Candidatus Bathyarchaeia archaeon | reverse complement strand
GTGAGGTTGACATTCTTTTCATTGCTTCATCTCTCTTTGCTTTGTTGACTTCGTTTTCAACTCCTTCCACTGCTTTATCAACGAGCGAGTCGATTCCCATTTCGCGTAAAAGATTGAAGGGATTATCTAATTCTTGAACCATTGACCTAACTTCAACGAGAGTTGACCTCATCGCGTCTGAGAGCCCCTTCAGCTCAAGCTCACTCTTATCTAGTCGTTTTTTTAGGTCATATACTTCATTCGAGTTATCGATAGGAGCTGGCTTTATTTCAGCTACTGGTTGTTTTGGCTGAGGAGCGGATACTTGCGGGGAGACCGCTTTTTTCTCTACTTTAGTCTCAACGACAGCGTTTTTATTTGATACATTTACGTTTTGTTTGCCATCGACTGGTTTGTTTAAGGTTTGTCGCGGAGTGGAATGGAGGTTCTCCTTTGTGATGTTCGAAGGACCTTGTTTGCTTATTTGTTTCAAGCCCGCTCTTTTTTCAGCCATTTTTCTTGTTCTCCTTTTATCTGTCTAGTCTTTCACCAGTCTTGGTGAGCCTCCACGTTTTGATTTCCTAATTTAAAAAAAAGGGGGAAAAGCGATGAGAGTAGTAATCGGTGCTACGACAACACTTGAACAGCGTTGTTTATCGCGCCAACGTTCCTCTCTATGGATAGAACCGCACCAGTTGATGGCCTGAGTTCAAGCCTGAAGGTGTCGTAAGCCTGACAGACACCATCACCGGGGACAGCTGTAGCAAAACCTGCGTCAAGGAAATCGATTATACACTTCCAGCGTTCACCGTACTCCACAAGGTTGTCGCCGTCACCAATTACCTGTTCGAGGGTGACGACGGTTCCATTCGCAACGGCTGTAGAGTAGATCTCACCGTGGGCCCTTGGGTTACTGTAGGTTATGATCATCTTACCATCAGACACGTCAACAGGTTCCTTACCCTGTGAGAGTCGTAGGTAGAATGTCAGTCCGTCCAAGGCCTTAGGATCGCTGATGATGTCGAAGGTGGCGATCATGTCGCCATCGAAAAGCATCGAAGATGAGGACTCCTGTAGTCCGCTTGAGATGACGGTTTGAGTCTTCTGAGCGGAGAGGAAACCCATGTTTAGCACAACGAAGCTAAAGGCAGCAGCAGTAATTACGAAAGCAATCAGAATTATGGCTGTTTCTAGGCCAGTCATTCCTTTGCGGTTCTTAAACTTTACATACATTTTTTTATTTCTTCCATCCTTGGCTTTTTAGCCGAACCCCTAATCAGTTAATTAAAACTTTACTCTGTGTGTGTGGATAGAGTCCACACAAAATACTACCCTAATATTTGTTGAGTTAGATTAGCTCATAGCGAGGTAATAAAGACCATCAGTTTACTAAGATGTGTCTAGTATATCTATTTTAAAATTAGTATTTTATGGGATTTATTAATAGATTTCAAATCCATGTTATATCTCCATAATTCTCTTTTATGTATTCTGAATACGTGTAATCGACACATATGCAAACTACTACTCTCCGTAATCATTTGCAGCGAAAAATATCTGAGAAACCAGAAGATGGAGAGTCTTTTATGCATGATTTATTTAACATGGATCTTCTCCGGAAAGTACATGTTGATGATGCGCAATCCGTGAATTTTCGGGACGTAATAAGGATTCTTTCTCGGTTTAAATTGAGTAAGACCGAGGTTAAAACGTACATTTTTCTGGCAAGAGTTGGTGCACAGAGGGCACAGGTAGTCGCCGAAAATTTAGGCGTCTTGCGGGCGGATATCTATAAAATTCTTCGTACTCTAGAGTCTTTTGGTTTGATTTCAAAGGTACTCGAGAAGCCTATGAGGTTTGAAGCGAAGCCGTTTGAGGAGGTTCTGGATAATGTACTTGATGAAAGACGGAAACAGATGGTTAGGTTAGAGAGTAGGAAGAATGAGATCCTGGAAGCTTGGCAGTCTCTTCCAAGAGCCGAGGTCACAAACGAAGAAAAGGAAAACATACAGGTATTAGAGGGAAAGCGCCAAATAATTATGAAGATTAACGAGTTGGTTAGACGAAGCGAAAAGGAGGTCTCATTGGTGCTTAAGGACTCGGAACTCGTCTGGTTGTATAATTCTCATTTCTTTGAGGATGTCAAGGAGATTAGTAAACACGGGAATGTTCATGTAAAATTGATGACAAATTTCTCAGATACAGGCGAGTATGTTATGAATAGGGTAGATTCTGTGGTAGATTTCTTATTTATTCCTGATAATTGCGAAGTAAGCTTCGTGATTAGAGACGCATGCGAAGCATTACTCATTATGAACAACAACGAAAAAATAATGGGTCTCTATACGAATTATATGGCTATTGTTACCTCCCTCCGCCTACTTTTTCAGAGTTTTTCGATTCACTTAATTGAGAAGAGCAAACAGAAATCACTGAATAAACTGACTACGCGTATTCCTTTCTAACCATGAGGAGAGTTGATGCTCAATGTCCTCAACAGTAAGTGAAGGAATAATGATGATAGCGGTAGTTATCGCGGCCGTTACATTATCACAATCCTTTCTTCAGTCAATGAACGTTATTCAGACCAAAGCTGGAGAGACATCAACTACCTTAGGCGACAAAATATCGACGGATGTTAAAATCATCTACGCTGACAAAGTAAATGAGACTTCAATAAAGGTATGGATTAAGAACACAGGTGATTCGATTCTATTTCCCTCAAATATCGCTGATTCGGACATTTTTTTCGGTGATGAAAATAATATTGAACGAGTGAATTATAATATTACCGGATTCGGCTGGAACTACAATATACTTAGTGAAGACACAAGCAGGTGGCGACAAGGAGAGACTATCGAGATCCAGATAACATTGAATATGCCAACATCTGGCGCAAATGAATATTATGTAAGTTTTGTGACTCATAACGGTGTTAAAACTCATCTATACTTTAACCAAGGTGGGTGAAATGGGTCAATCAACAACAGTCGCAGCGGCTTTTTCAGCGATGATTATCATATTGGGAATGATCACAATTGTCTCGACTAGCGTTTCTTCGCTTGAAACGATTTCAGGCACTATAGGGAGGCAAATAAATATGAGTATTAATAAACTTGAGGAAAGGTGTACGATCGATTCACTAATAATCTATAACTCGACATCGTTTCGATTCAACGTGACTAATTCTGGTCAAACCAGTATTAGGGCTAATAATTTCGATACAATAGATGTTTTTGTATCAGGTAATTCAAGTGGTGTTTTAAATGAGTATATTAAGTTTAATCAGCTGGGTTCATCTTCTGAGTTTTGGCGAATTAATAGGATTTTTTTTAATAACAGCCCACAGGATAAAGTAAACCCTTTAGATATGGAAAAAATGGTTGGTGCATGGGATCCGTTAGAAGTAATTGAGATTGAGTGTAGAACATCTCCAATAGAATCTATAAATTATGTTACAATTGTGATGCCAAATGGATTTAAAACATCGGAAAATTCCGCTTCGTTGGTAAAAATGGGGGTTGCAGTTATTCCAAAAGACTCTGCTAATGTAACTGTGTTTCATCATATGGGGGCATTACCCCGTAACATACAGTTGACACCAATGAATCTGACGCTCTCAGCGTTCTGGGTCTCAGATGTTAATTCAAATACTTTTACCATCAGCCTAGGGGAACCCCAAGGTGGCCTCTTGAAATTTTACTGGATGGCTAATCCATAGAGGTTTCTAGTTTTTACATGTCGGTATGAGAAAGAATATCATTTCTAAACTTGATTATTAATTTATTTTTTAAAACATTGGTTAAAATCGATAAAACTGTTATATTAGATAGCTAAGAATCGTTCTGATAATTGTGATGAATAAAACTTCGATTATTATTGCTATGTCTCTAGTTTGTATCTTGGGGTTGGTCTATATCGTATGGTCGGTTAATGGGACTAGTATATCTTACTTAAGTGAAGAGTTAGAGCTTTCCTCATCTAGATGCGTACGAATTTATAATGGAAGCCATTATTACTACAACGTTTCTTTTGATGTCCATAATTCTGGAAGCTCTGACATTAGTCTTGTAGAACTTTATTTAGATAGTAAATTAGTTACCTCTATAGGGGAACCGCTTACTACTCAGAGTATTAGTACAAATTTTAAGAGATCTATTTTAAGGTATGGTTGTCAGGAGACAATTAATGTATATATAGATTCGGATTATCGGCCTGCAATAATGGATAGAATTAAGGTGAGTATTATAACCGGATCAAATAAGACTTATAACTTAACTGCTAAACTTGTTTAGTCTATCTTGTCTAATGGTACATATTTATCATCCATAAATGCTTTATTTATTAGTACTCAAGAGTTAGAAAAGGTGTTACTCTTTGGCTCTTCGCGTTGATGATTTGATGATCAAGAGGGTTCATACTATAGATGCCGATTTCTCTACAAAACAGGCTGCACGTATGATGGATTATCTTAGGGTTAGTAGCCTAGTAGTCCTATCTGCCGGGAAGGTTGCAGGAATTATCACTGAGAGAGATCTAGTAACCAATATTGTGGCGAAAGCCACTAATTCTGAGAAAGTGTATATTAAAGATATTATGTCAGCACCCGTTATCACTACAAGGCCTAATGCGCTTTTGGAAAATGCTATTAAAGGTATGCTTATGAATAAGATTAAGAAGCTGCCCGTAGTGTCAGGGGAAAACGATCAAGATCTTGTGGGGATTCTCTCCTTAACTGATGTTGCTAGATTGCATCCCCTAATCTATTCAAAACTTTTGCAATATCAGGATGCCGCCGACCCTCAGATTAATGAGAAATGTGCCAATTATATCCAGTAGGGATATAATTCATAGTTTTTCCATTTTATTATTGTTGATTGTATATTATGGAACATACATGTTGATTAATACAAGTTGGTGATAAAGATTTCCTTGGAGGTAAAAACAAACGGCTAAGGAAAGAAGTTTAAAAGACGAGGTTAAAGCGACGATGTCTGAATTCGTCGCTGCATATGAGAAAGGCCAGGCTGAAAAACTTGCATCCTTATTTGCACCTGAGACAAGGTTATACGTAACAGATGCTAAAGGAACTGAGGAGTTCCTTGGAGCAGCCGCTGCAAGCCAAAAGCTTAGTGAGAGCAAAGGGCGGGTTCAAAGCCAAAGAGGCTTAGAGAAAGCCATTGTTTTACAGGATGGTGGAGCAGCTTTCATCGACGCTAAACTTGGAGGGCATAAGGCTTCTAGTTTGGCTGCCAGTGCTCCTGCAAGGATAACTGCTGAACTTGAGAGGCATGGTGAGCAGTGGCGCGTCAAACAAATGCATTATAAAACTGAATGATCTTTACTGCTAGATCGCAACTAAATCACTATCTAACAGACGCCAATGGATGCACTAATCCCTCCAACAAGCGCGTATTAGACTGTTTAGAAAGTATTACAGATCCCAAGTGCGCTTGCTTTAAATAATAGATATTCATGCGCGCGTCTACCTAGAAAATAAAATTAATTTTAATTGAATTTTAGATAATCTCTGAGTATCTGAAAAAATTATTAAAAATTACGTCAATCTCAGCTTTAACGCGCGATTTTCAATAAAAAAAGAAAGGTAAATATTTAACCTGCCAAAAGGAATAAGAGAATTCTACTCGATAACTTCCTTGTGATTAGAAACGAAACAGGACGGTATGATAGTTTTCATAATTGGCGCCTTCTTAACTTTAGCTATGTTTAATTTACTCATCTATATCTTTTTTACCCGCTGACAAAATTGTACCAATTGGCGCAGACGTGAGCTTAGGCACAGCGCGCACTTGTTACAAGGCGCAAATAAAAGAAATCCTAACTACAATTCACACGCGCCTCTTATGAGGCAACGAGTAGATCAACATGGGCAGATACTAGGGCATTGTATTGAATCGCGTGAATGGTGTAAACGTATGCGGCGGCTAACGATCCATAGATTTGAAATCGATATTCTTTATATCCTGTTTTAACACGTTTTTATCAACCAGCTTAGTTGAGCTGGCCTCAGGGAACACTGGATGCAGGCTGAGCATCAGGTGGACAATGGGGCCTTTGGCCCCCATACTCATTCACTGAATCATTGAGCCAGCTTTTTCATCTCGGCTTTCCGCACGCGAGAGAGGATAAGATTAAAGTTCTCTCATTTTTTCAGGGAATTTAATATACATAGCAGCTTCAGGCGAACAAAGGTATCTGGAATCCAAATTGCTTTTAAAGATTCGAGTAACTAGGGAAGGATTCAGTATAGAAATTTATGGTGAAATATTTGGAACCTAGAAGATTCGATGCATACTTCCTCGCAAAGACCTTCACATTAGCATACGCGTTCTGCTACATAACTGCCCCCATAGGCGGACTATACATAGACAAAATGGGGGTTGGAATATCTCACGCGATCCTCGTCGCCATCGGCGTGGGCCTCATTATGGCGGTCCGCGTGAACAACACCAGTTTCATCATGTTCATGGCTGTCTTCCAGGCTCTAGGCTGCGTCGTCCACTTCTACGAGGTGCTCCCGTGGATACCGCGGCTGACCACGAACGGGTACCTGTTGATGAGTATGTTGGACCTCGCCCAGTGCGTTTTGCTCTTCATCATCCATGAGTACAAGAAACTAGAAAACATAGGGGTCGGGGGAAATATGGCAATAAATGGTACTCTTCGGAATGGGTAATTTATTTGATTCTTGTCTCGGGATATATTTGGGTTCTCGCTGCAAATTTTATCAACAAGGATTTCGAAGGTCAGAAGGCTAAAGGAACTTGAATCTCCTTAGCCTCCGTATACTAGTATCGGGAGCTGACCCTCCATCTCCATGTGGGCGCGTAGGTCACTCTGCTCTGTAATGCATCTCTTTAACTCGCCACTGCTCACCATGCCGCTCAAGCTCAGCAGTCAACCTCGCGGGGGCAGCCGCCGATTTGGAACCCCTCTGCCCATCAACCCTAGCGCCGACGAAGGCCGCCCCACCATCCAGTAGGACGACTGCCTTCTCGAGGTTCAGCTGGCTATGAGCCAACCCTTTATACCCTCCGAGCTTGTGGCACGCGGCGGCTGCCCCGACATATTCCTCGGTCCCCTTCGCATCCGTCACGTATAATCTGGCTTCTGGTGCCAGTAGTGCAGCGAGTCTTTCTCTCTGACCCTTCTCGCAGGCTGCGGCTAGCTCAGCTACCGTCGCCCTTACTTCTTCTCTTAAACTAATTTCCCCAGTCATTCAGATACCTCCTGGTAAAACGTTTATCGCCAGTTAGTATTAATCGATGTGTGTGTTCCAATGACCCACACACGCGTAATATTTTAATCACCATTACATTCAAGAAGAAACTTTTTACCATCATAGCCGTGCACGACATTGTGGGTACAATCTAAGAGTGGTCATCAGAGAATTGTCCACAAAATGAACATAACAATCGAAGACAGGGTATACTTTGCCGTGAGTGCTCAATTTCCGGGCTAATGCATCTCTGAACGACGTCGTTGCGGAGCGAATGCGTGCCTACGAATTCAGCGTCACCCACTTTACTCCCGTGCATCCTCTTCCTAGTGACCTCTAGAATTTTATTCTGAAGTTTGGCGAAATCAGTCACCGAGAGGATGCCGAGGAGTCTTCTAGTCCCCGGCTCAACAACTGGTAGCTTCTTGATCCTCCGCTCTACCATAATACTGTTAGCGTCTTCGAGAAGAGTTTCGGGACCGATGGTAATCAAAGAAGGAGACATGATATCTATAACATTTATCTCGGAGGGCTTGAGGTCTCTAGCGACGACACGTGTGAGTATGTCTCTCTCAGTTATTATTCCATGAATAATCTCATTCGAAGTCACTATCAGGCTACTTATCCCACGTTGGTCCATAATTTTGGCGGCATTGTAGACAGATTCGTTTGGGGCGATAGATACCACTTCAGTTATCATGACATCTTGTACAGTTATGGTCATACTTAGTAAAAGGACAGCACACTTATCCAGTTTTAAGATATTATGGATTAGTAATTAGATGAATATAAATGAGCAAGCCATGAAAAAGTCGCGCACACGATAGAGGAATAAGCTCCTTCAGTAAGAGCTGGAGAGTGCACCCAGGATATTCTCAACATAGATTCCCGAGTGCCATGCATTCTCTCAAATCAAGATAACAGAATTGGCTTCCAAGGAATGCGCGCGCGAGAAGTATACGTGAAGATAACTAGCGGTTCTAGCTGGGCTTGGGTCCCAAGTACTGGAGGATGTCGAGACCTCTCTCCAACCTATCAATGATGTAGATGATCCCCCTGTCGTCGACGAACACATCATTGGTCTGCGCCATCTTTTGTCGGTTGGTCTCAGGTACAAAGTAGCCAACTTCACTGGGCGCGTATGGGTTGGAGATGTCGACGATTCGCAGTCCTCCTCCGAACCATGATGCGTAGATCAGGTTGTCTCCTACGTCAACATCCTCATGTGGCTGGTGTGGTCCGAAGAGGTTGTCGATTTTTCTGATATCCTGCGTAGGAACATCGAAAGTGGCGACCGGCACCGGGTTTGCCTCAGCTGTAACATCGACCATCCACATCAGTTTCTTCCCCTCAATACTAGGGGGCGCCAGGGACTCCTGGAATACAACCATCCACCTTCGACCAAGAATAGGCCTGCTAACCGGCAGAGCCGTGTGGAAGGCCCCACCGTAGGGTGGGGAGTAGTTACCCCGGCTCACGAACCTGGGTCTCCGGATATCTGAGATATCTAGAATCACGAACCCGGCATCCCAGTATCCAAGGCATGCCCGGTCCCCGAGCACAACGGGGTGGTGGTGCCGATAGGATAGCTTCTTCGCGTCCCAGGAGGGTTCCTCACCGCCGTCGGTCCACTGCCCAGGAAGCCACCACCTCGAGACCTCCTTCGGCTTTCGAAGGTCGGAGAAGTCTACGACCACGAAGATTGCATTCAGGAACCCCTCCATCTCGGCGGAGATATATGCTAAATGCTTGTCAAAGTCGACCCAGAAGCGGTGCACACCCTTCCCACCCACCTGGAAGAACGACGACTCAACAGGATTAGAAGGATCAGAGATATCATAGATGCGAAGACCCGCCTCGAATTGCTTGCCTCCGCCGAGCTGCTCGCTGTTAACCAGCATAACATCACCACAGGCCCTCACTTTGTGGGAGTGTGCGTCCTTAGGCACCGGGATCTGCGCCAGTAACTTGGGCTTCTTCGGATCCGTGACGTTCAAAATCGAGGTACCCATGCCACGCATATGGCCAACAAAGGCATAGTACTCGCCAGATCGACTCAGGACGGTTATCTGCCCGCCGTTCCCAAATCCGTTCAAGTCGCTGTTGCTAAGGAGCTTTACATTCATATTTCCTGAAGCTGGGAGAGACACACGCGTGCAGGAACTGATAGGGTATTAATCATTATCGGATACGCATACGATGTATACAGTCACTCAAAGATTGTTCTGATGAACCCCAACCTTCCAAAGTGCTTCTCGTCGTTGGTATACACATCACTTATCCCGAGCCGCTCCATGACGGCAACGTTTACAGCGTCGTTAAAATCAAGTCGGTGGACTACCATAAGGTTGGCACCCACTAATAGGTCGTCTGCATCGAAGGGTTCAACATGTAAGAAAGAGTAAGATAGTATTTTCTCGAGTGCAGGCTTGATATTCCCCTGCCGACCCATAGCTTCGAAGACCCACGCAACTTCACAGAGGGTGAGAGTGGAGGTGGTCGCCTCCTCACCTTCCTCAATTCTCTTCAGAATGTTTTTAGAAATGGCCCCAAATTTTGGGTGATCAGTGACGACATACAAGAATATGTTCGAGTCTACGAACCGCATGTATCAAGCCTCTTGATAGCTTTCTCTCTTGCATCTTTTCGGGCTAATTCTTTTGGATCATCTAAAGACTCTTCGAGGGAGAGACTTCCAATGAGGGCTTCAGTTGGCTTAGCGTATCTCTTCACCGGGATTAGCACAATCTCACCCATCCTCTCTCTAACGATGACCCGAGTCTTCTCTTCTATCTCGTTCCTATCCCGAATGTCCTTGGGGAGGACTATGCGCCCCTCCTTACCCACCTCGACGAACATCACTTCTCTAGAATCTATATGGCTTTGTCATTTATAAGATTGATCGACTATTATAAATTAAATCGACGAAATATCATCGTTTTCCCAGCTATACAACTTCCTAAACGCATGTATGATTGTTAATATCTTTAAAATAACAACTTAGTGCGCGCGAAAAGAGTAAGAGTTATGGTCTCTTTTATTAAAAAAAAGCTTAATCTTTTATCCTATTTTATAATATTTTGAAGTAGTGATTACGTGATACAAAACCTCGAAATACGGGAGATCAAGAAAAACGTCGACGAGAGAGGGTTCTTCACAGAATTATTCAGAGAAGATTGGAAAGACATCTTGAATAAGGATTCAATCGTTCAATTCAACTTATCATACAGCTATCCAGGCATTGTAAGGGCATGGCATAGGCACAACAGGGGGCAATTCGACTATTTTATTTGCATCGAGGGTGCGATCAAGGTGTGTGTCTATGATGATCGCTCCGCTTCAGAGACTTACGGGGATATCTCTGAGATTATTCTAAGCAGGGAACACCTGACATTGGTAAAGGTACCTGGCATCCTCTGGCATGGCTACAAGGTAGTAGGCGATAAACCCGCAACGGTTCTATATGGGGTTAACAATCTCTACGAGTATCAAAACCCCGATGAGGAGAGAAGGCCGTGGGACGACGATAAAGTGGTTCCCTTAAGCATTAATGGGAAGAAAAACGACTCCAGAGTTGGGAAACCCTGGAACTGGGACCATCTCCCCTTCAAGTGATTGAACTTGTATCTAATAGTCACTGGTGGCTTGGGTTTCATAGGTAGCAACTTCATTTCAAGCATA